>NZ_JBEXSH010000663.1:0-5162 GCF_040613555.1 Streptomyces sp. NPDC006265 | reverse complement strand
CCGACGACAACCCGAACAACATCGGCTCCCACATCGTCCTCGGAGGCGGCGGCCCGCCCGCCATCACGCCCCACCCCGGCCCGGGCCGGTTCGCGGCACGACGGATCCCGGTGGAGCGGCTCACCGCCAAGGGCGTGCGGCGCCCGCGCGGCAGCGACGGCGACGCCGTCCCCAGAAGCTGGCACATCGCCGAACTCGACGACGCGGGCGAGCCGGTCCGCCTCGCGGCCGCCCCTGCCGACCTGACCCGCATCATCCGCGCACTGGGCCCTGCGAGGACCCCCACGAGCGCCACGCACCGCGAGCCATGACTGCATCCGGCGGCCTACGACGGCGACGGACCGGGCCATACGTGGGCCCGCCCCCTGCACCGACCGAACCGCGTCGCCTCCCGGGCCCGGTCGCGGCCCCCTTTCCTCGTCGAGGTCCCTTGGCGCCGGCCGGCGCCGGACCAGGACTTGGCGCACCGCACCGCCGGTGCGTGAGCACCGGCCGGGACCCATCTGCCGTTGGCCCCGTCCCGCGGACGGTCCGTGAACCGGGTGAGCTCGCCCGGTGCGACCTGTGTTCCCGCCCGTGGGCACCCGCTCGGTTGCAGCCGGAGTGGTTCGCCCGCACGTGCTGGTCGTCGTGTCCGGTTACTCGCGGGTGATCACAGCTCGGATGCACGAACGGACCCACGGCGGTACTGGCCCGGATTGATCACGTGCATCGTGTCCTGCCGATCGGGATCACGCCGGTCGTGGTTCCTTGGGGGAATGCTCAACGGAGTTCGTGCCCGTGTTCTGCCGACCGCCCAGCGCCGCACGCTGAACGAACTGACACAGGACTGGACCTGTCGTCCGGAGACACCACGTCCAAGCGTTCGGCATTCTGGACGATGCTGACGCTGTCGTCGATCATCGCGGCCGGTGGGGTTCTCACGGACTCGACGGCCACCGTGATCGGTGCGATGATCATCGCACCGCTGGCCACACCGATCATGGGTATCGCGCTGGGGTCGGTGCAGCGCCGTCGCATTGGAGCGGCCAGGATCGTCCTCTTCGCCTGCTTGCTGGTGATCGTGATGGGGATGCTCTTCTCAACGGTGCTCCCCGGCGACTACGACCTGCTCTCCAACAGCCAGATCGCGTCACGGACGTCACCAGGTCTGATGGACCTGGTCGCCGCCCTGGCGACCGGCTTCGCGGGTGCGGTGGCACTCGCCCGACGGGACGTCGCCGCCGTGCTGCCCGGGGTCGCGATCGCCATCTCCCTCGTCCCGCCCCTGGTGGTGGTCGGAGTGTGCCTGGGGCAGCTGTCGGGCTGGCTCGCGCTGGGGGCGCTGGTGTTGTTCGTGTCCAACTTCTTCGCGCTGGTCTTCGGCGGCATGGTGGTCTTCGCCACACTCGGCTACGGCACCCAGGCCGACAGGGCGAGCGGGCGGCCCGCCCGCAGGACGTACGCGGCCATGGCCCTGCTGTTCACCGTCGTGTTCGTGCCGCTGGCGGCCAACACCACGATCACCCTCCTGCTCAACACCTGGACCGGCCGGACCAAGGACGCCGCCGAAGAATGGCTCGCCGAAGAGCCGGGCGCATCCGTCACGAGTGTCGACTCGACGTCCCGGACCATGTACGTCCATGTCCGCACCCCTGCCGGCCTCCCGCCTGTCAAAGGGTTGCTCGACCGGCTCCAGGGACGGATCCCGGACGGTATCCCTGTCGTCGTGGACACGTCGCGCGGTCAGCGCATCGACGCCGGAATGGTCGGTGGCTGAGCGTCGCGCCCGAACCGGCCGCGGATGACCTGCGGCTCCCCGGGCCGAGAGCGCGAGTTCGATTCCGTGTCGTAGTGATCAGTTGTCGCGTGCCGGAGAGCTGACAGGAGCGCGCATCCCCAGGCGCGTGGACAGCGGCACGTGCCCCGGGTGCACCCTCCTGAGAGGGAACGCGCTGCCGAGCCCAAGGAGGGCTGGACGGTCGCTCAGCCGCGCATGGCGTCCCGGACGAGGGCGGTGTCGACGAATTGCTCGAAGCGGACGATCAGGCCGCCGCGGCCCACGAAGTGATGGGCGACGCGCACGTCGACCGGCTCGCGGGTGGCCCAGTTGGTCGTGGTGTAACGGGCGAGGACGACGACGTTCTCGCCCTCGGCGACGTACGTGTCGTGGTGCGCGGTCCAGCCGTCCCACTCCTTGCCAGCTGTTCCATGACGTGGGAGGTGACCCCCTCGGGGGTGGTGCGACAGGTGCCGGCGAGAGGGAAGCCCGCCGTCTCCGTCCAATCCCCGTCCGGCGCGAGGGTGGCGCGCAGGGCCTCCAGGCCGGCGGTCGCGGAGGCCGGGTACCGGCGGCGGACCACGTCGGCCGGGGCCGTGGAGGTCGCGAAGTCGCAGGAAGCGCCGTACGGCCACCACGGCCTGCACCCGCGGCGGCCGTCTGTGGCAGTCCCGTGCGTCATGCTGCGAAACCGGAACCAGCGCAGCAGGTCCATCCCGTACGAGCGCGCTGTCGCAGACGGCTTGCCGGCCGGCCCCCTGGAGATCCTGCAGGAAGGCGGCGACGCCGTCGACCGGCGCTTCGGACGGGTCGAGGAGTCGGTAGGGCTCCCACAGATCATCCGTGGCTACCAATCACCGGCGAGCCGGACGATCAGGGATGCCCGGTCCATTGCCTCGTGCAACCAGCCCATCGCGACGACAACCGCCCGTCGGTCCGGCCCCTCACGCCCGCACTCTCAGTGGCCAAGGGCCGTCGCCGCTGCCGCGACCACCCGTCACTGCTCCGCCAGTACCCGCTTCAGGTCCGCCTGGGCGCTGGTGTCGCCGACTGCTACGGCCTTGCGGTACCACTGTTCGGCGGTAGTGAGGTTCTTGGTCACTCCGAGGCCCTTCTCGTACATGCGGCCGATGGCCGTCATGGCGGGTGCGCCGACGTGGTCGGTCCGCTGAGCGGCCTGCTTGAACAGGGTGAGTGCCTTGCCGTAGTCGCGGGTCACACCGGAGCCGGTCTCGTAGAGCTCCCCCAGGGCGATCATGCTGCTGATGTCGCCCCGGTCCACGCCCGTCTGGTAGTACTTCGCGCCCTTGGCCGCGTCCGCGGTGACTCCCAGCCCCTCGGTGTAGATCTGTCCGAGGTAGCGGGGCGCCTTCATGTCGCCGCCGTCGGTGGCCTTCTGAAGGGCGGTCCGCGCCTTGGCGTAGTCCTTGTCGACGCACAGCCCGTCGAGGTAGATGATGCCCAGGATTCTCTCGCCGCGGGCGTCACTGCCCTCGGCGGCCTTTCGGGCCCAGATGAGGGCGTTGGCGTAGTCGCCCTGCGAGTAGGAGCCCTCGGCCTGCATGCCGGCGCTCGCGGTATCCGTGCCGCTCGCGTCGGCCGTCGCGGTCCCGCACGCCGTCGCGGTCGGCGATGCGTTCGCCTGGGCGGTGGCGGCTGCCGCGCTGCTCGCGCCGGAGTTCGTGGTGCTCGTACTGGACGTGGTGGACGCCGTGCCGCAAGCGCTCACGCTCAAGGCCAGGGCGCTCAGTGATGCGATCAGCAGACCACGTGCCGCAGGTGGTCTTTTCTTCATGGAATGGTCCTCGTCGGTCTCGTCCGGACGTAAGCGGAGCGCCGGCGCGGCAGTGGTGGGATCGGCCGGCCGGTGCCCATGGGTGGGGACACCGGCCGTCGCCGGCGGACTTCCGGGGTGTCAGGAGGCGCTCTGCTGGAACATCCAGTCGCGGAATGCGGTGATCTGGTAGGCGGGCTTGAAGGACTGCATGTGCTCGCTGTTGGCCATCGGGTCACCGGAGTTCGACGTCCCGGCGGCCGTGAGCACGGTGCCCTTCTTGAAGGTCATGAAGTAGTCCGTGACATCGGCGGCGAGCAGCTTCTCGGCAGCCTTCTCGATCTTCTGCGTGGACCAGGTCGCGTCGATGGTCGCGGTCTGGTACGACACCCCCGCGTCCTTGAGCAGCTTCTCGACGTCGGTCTGGCCGCCCGAGGCGTTCTCGTCTCCGCCCGCGGCGGTGTAGATGAACCTCTCCTTCGTGAGGTTGCCCAGCTTGCTGATGTCCCACTGGCCGGAGACGAACAGCTCGGCGGCGAACAGGCCGGGGTGCTGGGCTGCCAGGTACATGACCGTCATACAGCCCATCGACTGGCCGGTGCCGTAGATCCGCTTGGCGTCCACGCTGTACTCGCCCGTCACCGAACTCAGCAGGCGGGTGGTCATCTCGACGTAGTCGGTCATGGTGTAGCTGCCGTGATCGTCGAGGATCACCTCCGGGAACTCCGGAACGAGGACGAAGCTCTCGTGCTTGGCCTGCTCGCTCTCGCTGGCCCAGATCAGCGCGCCGTACTGAGACAGCGGGGCCGTCACGTCCTGGCCGACGAGGCTGGAGTCGGCGATGTAGAGCACCAGCGGGTAGGACTTGGACTTGTCGTAGCCGGCCGGGATGTACAGGTTGTAGGGCAGGGACTTGCCGGTCTGCGAGTCCTTGTAGGTGAACTGCTTGAACTTGCTCTTGACCTCGGAGGTCAGGATCTCCAGGCTCGGCACGTCGCCGCTGTCACCGGACGCGGAGGCGGTGGTGGAGCCGGACGATCTCGCGGAGGAGCCGGAGGAGTTGCCGCAGGCGGTCGCGCCGAGCAGGACGGCGCCGAGCGCCGCACCGAGGAAGCCGCGACGGTGAAGGTGAGGGTTTTCCATGGCCCCTATCCTGTGGGACCCGCCTCAGAGATCACTGTGCCACGCCTGTGATGTCGCTGTGCCCGCTCCCCGGGTGCGTGCTCTGGGGGCCGACTTGGTCAGCGCAGGGACTTGAGCATCTTCCGTGCCTTGGCGGTCACCTGCTCGGCGGTGCCCTTGGCGAGGAATCCGTCCATGGCCGCGTAGGTGATGTGCTCGTAGTTCCAGACGTCGGCCATGTTCTTCGCGCCGCCCGCGAGGTTGGAGATGACATTGGCGTGCGGGAAGGGCGCCGATCTCCTGATGTCGACGGCGGTGGTAGTGGACAGGTCCGACATCACGCCGGCGAAGACGCCCTCGCCGATCCGAAGCGTCCACACGGGCAGGTCGATGGTGCCGTCCGCGGTCCACGTCTAGTGCCGCGGCAGGCAACGTTTGCCCGTTGAGGAGCGGCGTTTGGTGCGTGCTCTCGGCGTGCCGGCCGGAAGCCCTCGTACTGGACGTACT
>NZ_JBEXSH010000662.1:0-5171 GCF_040613555.1 Streptomyces sp. NPDC006265 | reverse complement strand
GGCCTGTCCGCCTCGCTCGCCGCGCTGCGCCGGATCACCGGCGACCTCACCGCCGTCGTCACCGTGGCCGACGACGGCGGCTCCAGCGGCCGGCTCCGCGACGAGCTGGGCGTGCTGCCGCCCGGGGACCTGCGCAAGGCGCTGGCCGCCCTGTGCGGTGACGACGACTGGGGCCAGACCTGGGCCCGGGTCATCCAGCACCGCTTCCAGTCCCAGGGCGACCTGCACGAACACGCGGTCGGCAACCTGCTGATCGTCGCCCTCTGGGAGCAGCTCGGCGACCACGTGCAGGCCCTCGACCTGGTCGGTCGCCTGCTCGGCGCCCAGGGGCGCGTGCTGCCCATGTCCGCCGTGCCGCTGGAGCTCCAGGCTCTGGTCAAGGGGCACGACCCGGAGCGCCCGGAGGAGGTCGACACGGTCCGCGGCCAGGCGACCGTCGCCCTCACCCCGGGCGAGGTGCAGTCCGTGCACCTCGTGCCGAACGACCCGCCGGCCGTGCCTGAGGCGGTCGAGGCCGTCCTGGACGCGGACTGGGTGGTGCTCGGCCCCGGCTCCTGGTTCTCCTCGGTCATCCCGCACCTGCTGGTGCCCGACCTGCTGGACGCGCTCACGCAGACGAAGGCCCGCCGGATACTCTCCCTGAACCTCGCGCCGCAACCCGGAGAAACCGAGGGCTTCTCCCCGCAGCGTCATTTGGAGGTTTTGGGACGACACGCCCCTAAACTCGCCCTGGACGTGGTGCTGGCCGACGAGGCCGCCGTGCCCGACCGTGACTCCCTGACCGATGCCGCCAAGCGGTTCGGGGCCGCGGTCGAGCTGGCGCCGGTGGCCAGACCTGACGGAACCCCGAGGCACGACCCGGAGCTGTTGGCCGCCGCGTACGACCGTATTTTTCGGATGCATGGAAGGATCGGCCCATGGCGATGACGGCAGCGGTGAAGGATGAGATCTCCCGGCTCCCCGTCACCCGGACCTGCTGCAGAAAGGCGGAGGTCTCCGCCATTCTGCGGTTCGCCGGCGGCCTTCACCTGGTGAGCGGTCGGATCGTGATCGAGGCGGAGCTGGACACGGCGATGGCGGCCCGCCGTCTCAAGCGGGACATCCTGGAGATCTTCGGCCACAGCTCCGAGCTGATCGTGATGGCTCCGGGCGGGCTGCGAAGAGGCTCGCGCTACGTGGTGCGCGTGGTGGCGGGCGGTGACCAGCTCGCCCGCCAGACCGGCCTGGTCGACGGGCGGGGCCGCCCGATCCGCGGCCTGCCCCCGCTGGTGGTCTCGGGGGCCACCTGCGACGCCGAGGCCGCCTGGCGTGGCGCGTTCCTGGCGCACGGCTCGCTCACCGAGCCCGGCCGCTCCTCTTCCCTGGAGGCGACCTGCCCGGGCCCCGAGGCGGCGCTCGCCCTCGTCGGCGCCGCCCGCCGGCTGTCGATCGCCGCGAAGGCCCGCGAGGTGCGCGGCGTGGACCGGGTCGTCGTCCGGGACGGTGACGCGATCGGCGCCCTGCTGACCCGACTCGGCGCGCACGAGTCGGTGCTGGCCTGGGAGGAGCGCCGGATGCGCCGCGAGGTGCGCGCCACGGCGAACCGGCTCGCCAACTTCGACGACGCCAACCTGCGCCGCTCGGCCCGCGCGGCCGTCGCCGCCGGTGCCCGGGTGCAGCGCGCCCTGGAGATCCTCGCCGACGACGTGCCCGAGCACCTCGCCGCCGCAGGCCGGCTGCGCATGGAGCACAAGCAGGCCTCCCTGGAGGAGCTGGGCGCGCTCGCCGACCCGCCGCTGACCAAGGACGCGGTCGCCGGCCGGATCCGTCGCCTGCTGGCCATGGCCGACAAGCGCGCCTCCGACCTCGGCATCCCGGGCACGGAGGCCAACCTCAGCGACGAGCTGGCCGACAACCTGGTGGGCTGACCCCACACGACGTCAAGAAGCCGGTGCCGGCATCCACTTGGGTGACCGGCACCGGCTTTCGCGTGTCGCTGAGGCACCCTTGACTCGATCATGGTCTGTCATGAGCCTGGCATCTGTTCGCTGCTGTGGCGGACCCACGCTAGGGGGCTTCATGAGACGAAGAGCGAGATCGATCCTCGCTGTCGGCGCGCTCCTGATCGGCGGAGCGAGCTTCGCGCCCATCGCCCAGGCACAACCGGGGGGTTCGACCCCGTCCGACCCGGACGAAGTCAAGGTCTTCCGCGCCGAGGTCACCCACAAGCAGGTACCCCTGCTGCTGGCGGCCGGCCAGGACGGCCACGAACTGAGCGAGCGGGTGCCCGAGAAGGGCACCGCGACCGTCGAGGTCTACCTGACGGACCAGCAGGCGAAGAAGCTGGAGAAGCAGGGCGTCGGCCTCACCGAACACGAGCTCTCCACCCGGGCCGAGGCCCGCGTCGAGGACGCCGCCGAGGGCGTGTTCCGCCCGTACAGCGGCAAGGGGGGCCTGCGGGAGGAACTCCTGCGCACCGCCCAGGAGAACCCGGACCTCACCAAGGTCGTCTCCATCGGCCAGACCATCAAGGGCCAGGACATCCTCGCGCTGAAGCTCACCAAGGGCGCGAAGAGGGCGAAGGACGGCTCCAAGCCCTCCGTCCTCTACATGTCCAACCAGCACGCGCGCGAGTGGATCACGCCGGAGATGACCCGGCGTCTGATGCACCACTACCTGGACAACTACAAGAAGGACCGGCGGGTCAAGAAGATCGTCGACTCGACCGAACTGTGGTTCCTGCTGTCGGCCAACCCCGACGGCTACGACTACACCTTCGCGGACCCCGCCAATCGCCAGTGGCGCAAGAACCTGCGGGACGTCAACGGCGACGGCACCATCACCACCGGCGACGGCGTCGACCTCAACCGCAACTTCGCCTACAAGTGGGGCTACGACGACGAGGGTTCGTCCCCCAACCCCACCAGCCAGACCTACCGCGGCGCGGGCCCGAACTCCGAGCCGGAGACCCGGGCCCTGGACGCCTTCCAGAAGCGGATCGGCTTCACGTACGGCATCAACTACCACTCCGCCGCCGAACTCCTCCTCTACGGGGTCGGCTGGCAGGTGGCCACGCAGACGCCGGACGACGTCATGTACAAGGCGCTCGCCGGTACGCCCGACAACTCCGCGATCCCCGGCTACCACCCGCAGCTCTCCTCCGAGCTGTACACCACCAACGGTGAGGCGGACGGCCACGCGGCGAACGTCAACGGCCTGGCGATGTTCACCCCCGAGATGTCGACCTGCCAGACCGCCTCGGACCTCGACCCGAACGACGAGTGGAAGGCGTCCGACTGCCAGTCGGTCTTCACCTTCCCGGACGACGAGAAGCTGGTCCGGCAGGAGTTCGCCAAGAACGTCCCGTTCGCGCTCTCGGTCGCCGAGTCGGCCGCCCGCCCCGACCGGCCGTCCTCGTCGGTCGGCCTGAGCGCCGCCGACTTCACCCCGGCCGCGTTCGGCACGTCGTACTCCCGCGGCGCCGATCAGGAGGTCTCCGGCGTCGTCCGGAAGTCGGTGCGCGACAAGGAGCTCAAGTACCGCGTCAACGGCGGCCGCACCCTGGACATGGCGCTCAAGCCCTGGAAGGGCGGTGAGACCTACGGCGGTGAGGACAACCTCTACTTCGACGAGTACCGGGCGAAGGTCAAGGACGGCGAGCCGGGCGACAAGGTCGAGGTGTGGTTCACCGGAGAGGCGAAGAACGGCAAGAAGCTCTCCAGCGAGCGTTTCACCTACACCGTCGCCGAGCGGCCCCGGGCGAACACCCTCGTGGTCGCCGAGGAGGGCGCTGCCGCCACACAGGCGCAGGCGTACGTGGACGCGCTCAAGGCGAGCGGCCGCAAGGCGATCGTCTGGGACGTCGCCCAGCAGGGCGCGCCGGACGCGCTCGGCGTGCTGAGCCACTTCGACACCGTCGTCCACTACACGGGCGCGAGCGTCCCGGGTGTTGCCACCCAGCTTCAGCTGCGGGCCTTCCTCAATGAGGGCGGCCGGCTGATCGAGGCCGGCGAGCAGGCCGGCGGCAACGTCGACCTCGGCGGCGGCGCGCTGTCGAACGACTTCAGCCAGTACTACCTGGGCGCCTACACCCGCACCGCCACGCCCGGGGCCACCGGCTTCACCGGCTCCGGCGAGCTGGGCGGCGTCAGCGGCCCGCTGGGCGCGGCTCCCGGCAACCCGCTGGACAAGGCCGGCACCTACAGCGTCACCTCCGACGAACTGGGGACCGACGACTTCCCGCAGTTCGCGAGCAAGGGCGCCGGGCGGTTCGCCGGCACGGTCAACCCGTACGGCCCGTTCGCGGGCTCCGCGATGGCCGCCGCCGTCCACACCGACGACGCCTACAAGCGCCTCAGCCGCACCGTCGACCTCACCGGCACCACCGCGGCCGAGAGGCCGACCCTGCGCACCCAGCTCTTCTGGGACACCGAGTCCGGCTACGACCACGCCATCGTCGAGGCCCGCACCGCGGGCGCCGACGACTGGACGACCCTCCCCGAGGCCGGCGGCGCCACCAAGAGCGCTGTGCCGACGGAGTGCCAGGGTGGCTTCTACGTCAACGAGCACCCCTGGCTGAAGCACTACCTGACCGTGGCGGACGACGGCTGCACCGCGACCGGCACCACCGGCACGTGGAACAGCCTCACCGGCGCCTCCAACGGCTGGCAGCAGGTGAACTTCGACCTGAGCGCCTACGTCGGCAAGACGGTCGAGATCTCGATCAGCTACGTCACCGACCCGGGCAGCGGCGGGCACGGCGTCCTCGCCGACGACGCCTCGCTCGTCATCGGGGGCACGGCCAAGGAGACCGAGGGCTTCGAGACCTCGCTCGGTGCCTGGAAGGTCGCCGGACCGCCCGAGGGCAGCCCGGCCGTCCTCAAGGACTGGGCACGCACCGGCGCCCTGTTCCAGACGTACGGCGCGGTCACCACGGACGACACCGTGCTGCTGGGCTTCGGCCTGGAGCACGTCAGCGCACCGGCCGACCGGGCGGCGCTGATGAGGAAGGCGCTCGCTTCTCTGGACCGGTGACGTCCCTGGTCAACGGGACACGCCATGGGTAGCCAGTTCGAGTGATCCTGCTCTCGGCGGTGGGGCGGGGGGGCCCCGGAACGGGGGGGCGGAGCCCCCCGCCCTTGTTTGTGGGTCAGGTTTTGAGAAACCACAATCCCCCTGGGTTTTGTGCGTTT
>NZ_JBEXSH010000661.1:0-5172 GCF_040613555.1 Streptomyces sp. NPDC006265 | reverse complement strand
GTCGACGTTGCCGCGGATCGGGACCGTCGCTATGTCCAGGCCGTGGCTGCGGGCGTACGCGTTGAGCTGCGCCATGCGGCGCGGCGAACCCGTACCGATGCGGGCCCCGGAGGGCAGGTCGGTGAACTTCAGTGCGTCCCGGGCGACGATCACGTCCCGCGGGTCCTCGCGCACCGGCACGGCGGCCACGACCAGGTCGTCGGGCTGCGTGGTCGGCAGGTCCTTCAGCGAGTGCACCGCGAAGTCGACCTCACCCTTGAGGAGCGCGTCGCGCAGGGCGGTCACGAACACGCCGGTGCCGCCGATCTGGGCGAGCTGCTCGCGCGAGGTGTCGCCGTACGTGGTGATCTCGACGAGCTCGACGGGCCGCCCGGTCACCCTGCTCACGGCTTCCGCCACCTGCCCGGACTGGGCCATGGCGAGCCTGCTGCGGCGGGTGCCGAGCCTCAGCGCCTTGTCGTTCATGCCGGCCCTCGGTCTTTCTCGGTGGTGCTGTCCTCGGCCCGGGAGACGGCGGCCACCGTCTCGGGGTCGAGGTCGAACAGGGTCCGCAGTGCGTCCGCGTACCCGGCGCCGCCTGGTTCGGCCGCGAGTTGCTTGACCCGCACGGTCGGCGCGTGGAGCAGTTTGTCGACCACGCGCCGCACGGTCTGGGTGATCTCCGCTCGGTGTTTGTCGTCGAGACCGGGCAGCCGACCGTCCAGCCGGGCGATCTCGCCGGCCACGACATCGGCGGCCATGGTGCGCAGGGCGACCACGGTCGGTGTGATGTGCGCGGCCCGCAGTGCTGCCCCGAAGGCCGCGACCTCCTCGGAGACGATACGCCGTACCTGGTCCACATCGGCAGCCATCGGAGCGCCCGCGGACGCCTCCGCCAGCGACTCGATGTCCACCAGCCGCACCCCGGCCAGCCGGTGCACGGCCGCGTCGATGTCGCGCGGCATCGCCAGATCCAGCAGGAACAGCACGGGCTCGGGCCGCTGCGGCTCCTCGACCGGCTCGGGCCTGCGCCGCTCGGGGATCCGCCCGACGGTGGCGGCGGTCGCGGCGAGCACGGCGATCGCGTCGGTGTCCGCGGCCGGGTCGAGCGTGCCGGTCTGCCCCTGCCGGGCCGTACCGCCCGCCGCCCGCTGGGCGCCGCCCACCGAGCCGTTGTCCACCCACGCCGCGTGCTGTTCGAGGTCGGCGGCGGCCATCCCGGCCACGGCGGCCTCGCCGAGCACGGAGAATCCGGCGGTGCCCTGCACCGCGGAGAGCTCGAGCGGGCAGCCGTCCTCGCTGCCGAGGCCGGCGCCCGACGCACCGCCGCGCTGGGCCCCGGCCGTGGTGCCGGGCTCGCCACCCGGCGCCCCCGGTCCGTCCTCGCCGGACCCGGCGGCCGGCGCGGCCGTACGGCCCTCGACCGCCTCGGCGACCGACTGGGCCGTCAGGACCAGGCCCGTCGCACCGGTGCAGGAGACGGTGACGTCGGCACGTGTCAGCTCGGCCGGCACCGACTCCATCGGTACCGCGCGGGCCGCCACGTCCGTGTCGTCGCCGTCCATGAGACCGCGCCCGTACTGCTCTTCGAGCAGGTGGGCGAGGCGCTCGGCGCGGTCGAGTGTGCGGTTGGCGACGACGATCTCGGCGACCCCGGCCCGCGCGAGCGTGGCGGCGGCCAGGGAGGACATCGACCCGGCCCCGATGACCAGGGCCTTCTTGCCCCGCGCCCACTGCTGTACGTCCCCGCCCCGGGCCAGCTGCTCCAGGCCGAAGGTGACCAGGGACTGGCCGGCGCGGTCGATGCCGGTCTCGGAGTGGGCGCGCTTGCCGACCCGCAGGGCCTGCTGGAACAGGTCGTTCAGGAGCCGGCCGGCGGAGTGCAGGTCCTGTGCCCGGGCCAGGGAGTCCTTGATCTGGCCGAGGATCTGCCCCTCGCCGACGACCATCGAGTCCAGTCCGCAGGCCACCGAGAACAGGTGGTGGACGGCCCGGTCCTCGTAGTGCACGTAGAGATAAGGGGTGAGCTCCTCCAGGCCGACGCCGCTGTGCTGGGCGAGCAGCGTGGACAGCTCGGCGACACCGGCGTGGAACTTGTCCACGTCGGCGTAGAGCTCGATGCGGTTGCAGGTGGCGAGCACCGCGGCCTCGGTGGCCGGTTCGGCGGCGACCGTGTCCTGGAGCAGCTTGACCTGTGCGTCCGCGTTCAGCGCGGCCCGCTCCAGCACGCTGACCGGGGCGCTGCGGTGGCTGAGTCCGACGACGAGGAGGCTCATGCCGGCATCACGGCGGGCATGTCCCCGTCGGGCCCCTGGTCGGTGGAGTCGCTGCGGACGGCGGCGGTGGGGACGCCACCGTCGGACGCGGCGGCCTCCTCCCCGGCCTTGCGCTGCTCGTGGAAGGCGAGGATCTGCAGCTCGATGGAGAGGTCGACCTTGCGCACGTCGACGCCCTCGGGGACGGACAGCACGGTCGGCGCGAAGTTCAGGATGGAGGTGACCCCGGCGGCCACGAGCCGGTCGCAGACCGCCTGGGCGGCACCGGCGGGGGTGGCGATGACACCGATCGACACGCCGTTGTCCTGGATGATCTTCTCCAGGTCGTCGGCGTGCTGCACCGGGATCCCGGCGACGGGCTTGCCGGCCATGGCCGGGTCGGCGTCGATCAGCGCGGCGACCCGGAACCCGCGGGAGGCGAACCCGCCGTAGTTGGCGAGGGCGGCGCCGAGGTTACCGATACCGACGATCACAACCGGCCAGTCCTGGGTGAGCCCCAGTTCGCGGGAGATCTGGTACACGAGATACTCGACGTCGTAGCCGACACCCCTGGTCCCGTACGACCCGAGGTAGGAGAAGTCCTTGCGCAGCTTCGCGGAGTTGACCCCCGCGGCGGCGGCGAGCTCCTCGGAGGAGACCGTGGGGACCGAGCGCTCCGACAACGCGGTCAGAGCGCGGAGGTACAGCGGAAGCCGGGCGACGGTGGCCTCGGGAATCCCTCGGCTGCGGGTCGCCGGTCGGTGAGTTCGGCCAGTTGCCACGGTGCTCCTGCGGGTAGAGCGGGGCTGTAGGCGGTCATACGTCCCTACATGACCGCCCCGTCGAATGCAGGCTATGTCTTTGTGAACGCGTGCACAAAGATGGTGTCCGATTTGCCCGGCCAACGTGACCGGGGTCACGCGCCCCCGGCGCACGCGCAGGAAACCGGCGCATACGCACCACCGTTCCTTGTCTTTCGGGGGCAAAACCGCACACTCTCCTCAGTGAATCCCGCCCCCGAGACCAAGTCACCATCGATCCTAAGCGACTCGACGGCCACTTTGGACTGATCGGTCAGTCGCTCACCGGGCGGGATGACGGCGGGATCAGCCGGTCAGCGCCTTGCGCAGGCGGTCCTCGTTCACGCGCCAGAACGTGTGCTGCCTGCCGTCCACCAGCACGACCGGGATCTGCTCCCAGAACTGGTCGTGCAGTTCCCGATCCTCGGTGATGTCCTTCTGCTCCCAGGGGACTCCGAGATCGCCACACACCTTCTCCACAACGACCTGTGCGTCATCACACAGATGACAGCCGGGCTTGCGGATCAGGGTGACGAGCCGGTCCCGAGGGGGCCTGCGACGGAAGAGGGGACTCATGTCGGCCATTGTCGCGCGGCCACGCCCGAGCGGAACCCTCGCGAAAACGCCAGGGGACGCGCCGACCGCGTCCCGTCCCGCGCGGCATCTTTAACGACACGCTTGCCGAGAGTTCACAGGCTCCCAACCTCTCGGCTCCGGAACCCCCGAACAAACTGGCTATGCTCACGCCATGGCCGCTCTAGGATGGCTCACTCCCCGTAGGCGCTCCGCCACGGCGCGGAGCGTTTTGGCAGGCGAGGCCTCGGCGGAGGCAGCCCGCAAGTCCACGCAGGAAGCCGCCGGCACGACCGAGGAACCGCAGTTCCCGGTGCACGGCGACGACCAGGCCGCCGCCTTCTTCGACCTGGACAACACCGTCATGCAGGGCGCGGCCCTCTTCCACTTCGGACGCGGCCTGTACAAACGGAAGTTCTTCGAGACGCGCGACCTCGCGAAGTTCGCCTGGCAGCAGGCGTGGTTCCGCCTCGCCGGGGTCGAGGACCCCGAACACATGCAGGAGGCCCGCGACTCGGCCCTCTCGATCGTCCAGGGTCACCGCGTCGCCGAACTCCAGTCGATCGGCGAGGAGATCTACGACGAGTACATGGCCGAGCGCATCTGGCCCGGCACCCGCGCCCTCGCCCAGGCCCACCTGGACGCCGGCCAGAAGGTGTGGCTGGTCACGGCCGCCCCCGTCGAGATCGCCACGGTCATCGCCCGCCGTCTCGGCCTGACCGGCGCCCTGGGCACGGTCGCCGAGTCCGTCGACGGCGTCTACACCGGCAAACTCGTCGGCGAACCGCTGCACGGCCCCGCGAAGGCCGAGGCCGTCCGCGCCCTGGCCGCCGCCGAGGGCCTGGACCTCGGCCGCTGCGCCGCGTACAGCGACTCGCACAACGACATCCCGATGCTCTCGCTGGTCGGCCACCCCTACGCCATCAACCCGGACAGCAAGCTGCGCAAGCACGCCCGCCGGCTGGACTGGCGCCTGCGCGACTACCGGACGGGCCGCAAGGCCGCCAAGGTCGGCATCCCGGCCGCGGCGGGCGTCGGCGCGGTCGCCGGCGGCACCGCGGCCGCCATCGCCCTGCACCGCCGCCGCCGCTGACCATCCGATCAAACCGGGACACCATCGTTTACGGCCTGACAATCGCCGTAAATCCAACTGGCGTACCCCCACAACCTCGTATCCAGTCCTCTTGGCTGGACACGGCCACAACACGCCCCGGACTCAGCCGCAATCCGAATCTTTTCGATCAACAGCCGCTCACCATCCGACACTTGATGCGGCGCCAATCGGTTACGGAAGCGACGTAATCGGCAATTTGAGCAACTCGGTGTAGCAGCGCCTGCACGAAGCGTTATTCTCCTCAGACGCAAACCGGTACCCCTCCGTCGCTACGACGGGTGAAAGGTCCCGCACTGCACGTGATGGAAGCTCTGCCTCTGGGAGTCCCGTGTACCCACACGTCGGGGTTGACGCCTCGGGCCTGGCTACGCTGCGCACAACGGTCCAAGACCTGTTGCGTTCGGCGTCTTCTGCGTGGTCACATGGTATCCAGTGCGCAGTTAGGTGTACC
>NZ_JBEXSH010000660.1:0-5180 GCF_040613555.1 Streptomyces sp. NPDC006265 | reverse complement strand
ACCTGCTCGGCGTACGTCACCTTCGGCAGGGTGAGGACCAGCCCGCCGGGCAGGCCGCCGGCCTCCATCAGGCCGGTGAGGAAGATGTCGAGGGTGCGGATGCCCCGGGCGCGTACGGGCGCTTCCATGCACTTCATGCGGATGCCCATGTAGGGGGCGGCGGTGCGCTCCTCGCAGGCCTCGGCGATGATCCGGGCGGCACGGGCGGCGGCCTCGTCCTCCTCGGCGTCGGGGCGGTTGCCGTAGCCGTCCTCGAAATCGACGCGCAGGTCCTCGATCGGCTCGCGCTCCAGCTTGGCGCGTACGCGTGCGTGGACGGGCTCAGCGAGTTCCTCGGAGAGGCCGAGGACGGCGGCGAAGGACGCGGCGTCCGGGGCGTGTTCGTCGAGGGCCCCGAGGGCCCGCTCGCCCCAGGAGCGGACGGTGTCTGCGGCGAAGACGTCGCCGGGTACGTAGACGGTGTGGACGGGCTGGCGGGTGCCGGGATCGCCGGGGTAGCGGCGCTCCAGCTCCGCGTCGACCGGCGCGAGGGAGGCGCTGATCTCCTCGCTGACCGCGCCCGCGAGGCTCGTCGCCACCTTCTCCTGCTGGCCCTGACCCATCCCGAGACCCTCCTCTTTTCCGCTTTACGGAATCAACAATCCGTAGAGCGAAGTTATCGGCCGACCTTCGGCCTGGTCAACACCGTCTTGAAGTGGGGTTCCCCATCCTTCACCCTTGGTCACCGCCGACCCGCCCTCATCTTCCGTATTCAGAAGGCAAGCTTCATCCTGACGTGCAAGGGGAGGGAGACCACGTGCCGAACGAGGTCGGAGTGACACGCCGCCGCGGGCTCAAGGCAGCGGCGGCCGCCGCCGTCGCAGGACCGCTGCTCACGACCGCGGGCCCCACACAGCCCGCTTCCGCCGGCGAGCACCCGGGCGCCCTGGATGTCATGACGTTCAACGTGCGCTTCGCGACCGTCGTCGACAAGACACCGCGCTGGACCGTGCGCCGACCGGTGATGCGAGAACTGCTGCGCCGCGAGCGACCGCATGTCATCGGCACCCAGGAAGGGCTCTACCGGCAAGTCCGCGCGATCGAGAAGGACCTCGGCGGGCACTACGACTGGATCGGCACCGGACGCGGGGGCGGCAGCAAGGACGAGTTCATGGCGGTCTTCTACGACACGCGCAGACTCGAGCCGATCGAGTTCGATCACTTCTGGCTGTCCGACACCCCGTACACGATCGCCTCGAACACCTGGGACGCGGACTGGCTGCGCATGGTGACCTGGGTCCGTTTCGCCGATCTCGGCGACGGGGGACGGGAGTTCTACGTCCTCAACACCCACCTGGACAGCGTGAGCCAGTACGCCCGGGAACGCTCGGCGGCGCTCATCGGCGAGACGATGGCAGGGTGGGACGGATCGTTACCGGTCATCGTCACCGGCGACTTCAACGCGGCCGCCCACGACAACCGGGTGCACGACCTCATGCTGGACATCGGACTGGTGGACGCCTGGGACACGGCGGCCTCGCGGGGTCCGGCGTACGGGACGCACCACGGCTATGGGGCGCCCAGGCCCGGCGGGCGGCGCATCGACTGGATCCTCACCACCCCCGGGGTGACCACTCACTGGGCCGGGATGAACACCTTCAGCGTGGACGGGACGTATCCGAGCGACCATCTGCCGGTGCAGGCCTCGATGACTCTGGGATGAGAAGAGACCCCCGTGACCGTTCGCGCGGTCACGGGGGCCTTCCACGGCCGGAGTGGATCAGCCCTTGCGGCTCTTGATCTCCTCGGTCAGGGCCGGGACGACGTCGAAGAGGTCGCCGACGACGCCGTAGTCGACGAGGTCGAAGATCGGGGCCTCGGCGTCCTTGTTGACCGCCACGATCGTCTTCGAGGTCTGCATGCCGGCGCGGTGCTGGATCGCGCCGGAGATGCCGTTGGCGATGTACAGCTGCGGCGAGACGGCCTTGCCGGTCTGGCCGACCTGGTTGGTGTGCGGGTACCAGCCGGCGTCCACCGCGGCCCGCGAGGCACCGACGGCCGCGCCGAGCGAGTCGGCGAGGGCCTCGATGATCGCGAAGTTCTCCGCGCCGTTGACGCCACGGCCACCGGAGACCACGATCGCGGCCTCGGTCAGCTCCGGACGGCCCGTCGACTCACGCGGCGTGCGGCCGGTGACCTTGGTGCCCGTGGCCTGCGCGGAGAAGGAGACGCTCAGGGCCTCGACCGCGCCGGCGGCCGGGGCGGCCTCCACGGCGGCGCTGTTGGGCTTGACCGTGATGACCGGGGTGCCCTTGGAGACACGGGACTTGGTGGTGAAGGAGGCGGCGAACACCGACTGCGTGGCCACCGGGCCCTCGTCGCCGGCCTCGAGGTCGACGGCGTCGGTGATGATGCCGGAGCCCAGACGCAGCGCCAGACGGGCGGCGATCTCCTTGCCCTCGGCGGAGGACGGGACCAGCACGGCGGCCGGGGACACCTCGGCGACCGCGGCCTGGAGGGCGTCGACCTTCGGTACGACCAGGTAGTCGGTGTACTCGGCGGCCTCGTGCGTGAGGACCTTGACCGCGCCGTGCTCGGCGAGGGCGGCGGCGGTGTCACCGGCGCCGTTGCCCAACGCGACGGCGACCGGCTCGCCGATGCGGCGGGCGAGCGTCAGCAGCTCCAGGGTGGGCTTGCGGACGGCGCCGTCCACGTGGTCGACGTAGACGAGAACTTCAGCCATGGGACTTCTTCTCTCCTGCTTGCGAAAGATGAGGGACGGATCGCGACTGCGTCGGGCCTAGATGAACTTCTGGCCCGCGAGGAACTCGGCGAGCTGCTTGCCGCCCTCGCCCTCGTCCTTGACGATCGTGCCCGCGGTGCGGGCGGGGCGCTGGGCCGCGCCGTCGACCGTGGTGTACGCGCCCTCCAGGCCGACCTCCTCGGCCTCCAGGTCGAGGTCGGACAGGTCCCAGGACTGAACCGGCTTCTTCTTGGCCGCCATGATGCCCTTGAAGGAGGGGTAACGGGCCTCGCCCGACTGGTCGGTCACGGACACGACCGCCGGGAGGGAGGCCTCCAGGCTCTCGGAGGCGGCGTCGCCGTCGCGGCGGCCCTTGACGGTACCGTCCTCGACGGAGACCTCGGAGAGCAGGGTGACCTGCGGGACGCCCAGACGCTCGGCGAGCAGGGCCGGGACGACGCCCATGGTGCCGTCGGTGGAGGCCATGCCGGAGATGACCAGGTCGTAACCGGCCTTCTCGACGGCCTTGGCCAGGACCAGGGAGGTGCCGATGGCGTCGGTGCCGTGGAGGTCGTCGTCCTCGACGTGGATCGCCTTGTCGGCACCCATGGACAGCGCCTTGCGCAGGGCGTCCTTGGCGTCCTCGGGGCCCACCGTCAAAACGGTGATCTCCACGTCTTCGTCGGAGTTCTCGGAGATCTGCAGCGCCTGCTCGACCGCGTACTCGTCGAGCTCGGAGAGCAGACCGTCCACGTCGTCCCGGTCGACGGTCAGGTCATCGGCGAAGTGCCGGTCGCCGGTGGCGTCGGGCACGTACTTCACAGTGACAACGATCCTCAAGCTCACGCCGGCTCTCCTACTGCATCGTCATTTCCATGCTGCCTACTTGCAGGCAGCATAGGCGCCTCTAGCGTCCGATCCCGGTCGGGGCGAACCCACGCCCCGAGCGAAATATTACTCGTCAGTACACCCAGTTCGTTCCCGCTGAGCAAGCGCTTTGAACTGTGACGTTCGCAACGCAGCGTAACCGGAACTCGACGGTCACGCAGCCCGGGGGACGCCCGGTTCAGTCGCGCAGACGCTGGAATCGGCCCTGGTGGTAGAGGAGCGGACGGCCGGTGCCCGAGGGGTCGCCGTGCACGACCTCGGCGAGCACGATCCGGTGGTCCCCGGCGGGCACGCGCGCGACGACCCGGCCCACCAGCCAGGCCACCACGCCGTCGAGGACCGGGACACCCTCGGGCCCCTCCCGCCAGACGGTGGGCGGGCCGAAGCGGTCGGCGCCGCTGCGGGCGAACGTGGCGGCGAGCTCCTGCTGGTGCTCGCCGAGGATGTGGACACCGACGTGGTCCGCCGCCGCGATCGCGGGCCAGCTGGAGGCGCCGGTGCCGACGCCGAAGGACAGCAGGGGCGGCTCGGCGGAGACGGACGTCAGGGAGGTTGCGGTGAAGCCCACCGGTCCGGCCTCGCCACGAGCGGTGATGACGGCGACTCCCGCCGCGTGCCGCCGGAAGACCGAGCGCAGGAGGTCGGGCGTGGCGAGAAGGTCCGCAGGCATGGGGTCAGGCTGACGATAAATGGTACGCGCAGTCAAGTTCGTTCCATGAGGTGGGAGATGACTCACTGGCGGCGGCACACCCGTCACACCGCCTCCCCCAGCGCGGCGATCACGTCGGCCTTGCGCGGCTGCCCCGTGGCCCGCCGCGCCACGCAGCCGTCGGCGTCGAGGACCAGCACGGTCGGCGTCTTGAGGATGTCCAGCCGCCGCACGAGGTCCAGGTGGGCCTCGGCGTCGATCTCGACGTGGGTCACGCCCGGCACCACCGCGGCGACCTCGCCGAGGACCCGCCGGGTCGCCCGGCAGGGGGCGCAGAAGGCGCTGGAGAACTGCACGAGCGTGGCCCGCTCGCCGAGTTCCGCACCCAGTTCCGCCGCATCGAGCCGCTTGCCGTCGTCGCACCCGCGCACCCGCACTCTCCCGCTCCGCCGCCGTTGCAGCGCTCCGCAGGCGCTCGCCGCCGCGAGCACCACCAGTCCGGTCATCACCTGCTGCAACCGTTCACGAGACCGCAAAGATTCCCGCCCCCTCCACAGGGCCTGGCTGCGGACTGCTTCGTTCCCATGGATATCGATGTGAGGGGGCCGCGCTTCGGCGCGGCCGTCACGGCCGCCGTCCTGGCCGCCGTCCTGGCCGCCGTCCTGGCGGTCGTCCTGGCGGTCGTCCTGGCGGTCGTCCTGGTCACCGGGAGCGCCCGGCTGCCGGCCTGGCAGACGCCGGCGTTCCTGCTCGGCGCGGCGGGCGGCGTCGGGCGCTCTCCCTACGGCCTGCTGTTCGCCAGGGCCGTACGGCCGCGGCTCGGGCCGCCAACGGAGTTCGAGGCGCCCGAACCGCCGCGTTTCGCCCAGGCGGTGGGGCTGCTCTTCGCCGGGCTCGGGCTCGTCGGCTTCACCCTGGGAC
>NZ_JBEXSH010000659.1:0-5183 GCF_040613555.1 Streptomyces sp. NPDC006265 | reverse complement strand
GAATCAATCCGCACGGTACTGAATGCACTCCGGGAATCGCGCTCGCTGTGCGCGCTGCGAATCTCGGGGGTGCGCGTCGACCCCGATCGGTGCGGCCCGGAAGCGTTCGCCGCCGGACAGCGTCGCCGCCTTCTGGTCGGCGCGGGCGCCCCGGAACAGGAAGCGCGCCAGCCGCGCCCGGATCCGGTTGGTGGTGGCGCCCGGCGCGAACCGGGCGACGTTCTCGACGACCGACAGCTCCCCGTCGAGGACGTCGAGCCGCTGCGGCAGGAACCGCAGCGGGACGTGCGCCCGCACCTCGCCCGTTTCCGGGGCCAGCTCGCCGGTGATCGTGCGCAGCAGGGTGGTCTTGCCCGCGCCGTTGCGTCCGATCAACGCGACCCGCTCGGGCCCGCGCAGGTCGAAGCCGCCCTTCACCCGGGCGCCGTACCGGAGCCCGAGATCCTGGAGGGTGAGGACGGTACGCCCCGGCGGCACCGCCGTGTACGGCAGGTCGACGCGGATCTCGTCGTCGTCGCGTACGGCCTCCACCGCCTCGTCGAGCCGCTCCCTGGCCTCGGCGAGCTTCTCCTCGTGCAGGATGCGGTGCTTGCCCGCGGACTCTTGCGCCGCGCGCTTGCGCGCCCCCATGACGATCTTCGGCTCGCGCTTCTGGTCCCACATCCTCTGCCCGTACCGCTTGCGGCGGGCCAGCTTGACCTGCGCGTCGGCCAGCTCGCGCTTCTGCTTGCGGAAGTCGGACTCGGCGACGCGCACCATGCGCTCGGCCGCCTCCCGCTCGATCTCCAGCGCCTCCTCGTAGGCGGAGAAATTGCCGCCGTGCCAGGTGATCTCTCCGGAGCGGAGATCGGCGATCTGGTCGACGAGGTCCAGCAGGTCGCGGTCGTGGCTGACGACGACCATCACGCCCGGCCAGGACTGCACGGCCGCGTACAGCCGCCGACGGGCGTACAGGTCGAGGTTGTTGGTCGGCTCGTCCAGCAGCAGCATGTCGGGCCGGCGCAGCAGCAGCGCGGCCAGCCGCAGCAGAACCGACTCGCCGCCGGACACCTCGCCGATGGAGCGGTCCAACCCGACGTGCCCGAGCCCGAGTTCGCCGAGCGTGGCGAGGGCGCGCTCCTCGACGTCCCAGTCGTCGCCGACGGTCTCGAAGTGCGTCTCGGAGACGTCGCCGGCTTCGATGGCGTGCAGGGCGGTCCGCCGGGCGGCGATGCCCAGGGCCTCGTCGACGCGCAGGGTGGTCTCGAGCGCGACGTTCTGCGGGAGGTAGCCGACCTCGCCGGCCACGCGGACGGTGCCGTCGACCGGCGCGAGTTCACCCGCGATCAGCTTCAACAGGGTCGATTTTCCCGACCCGTTGACGCCGACCAGACCGGTCCGGCCGGAGCCGAACGCGACGTCCAGGCCCTCGAAGACGGGGCTGCCGTCGGG
The DNA here is from genome assembly GCF_040613555.1 of Streptomyces sp. NPDC006265. Taxonomy (NCBI): domain Bacteria; kingdom Bacillati; phylum Actinomycetota; class Actinomycetes; order Kitasatosporales; family Streptomycetaceae; genus Streptomyces; species Streptomyces sp. NPDC006265. The sequence continues at coordinate 3,752 of NZ_JBEXSH010000659.1, read as the reverse complement.
CCAGGTGAACGCAAGGGACGTGACGGTGATGGAGGTGGACATGGGGGCCTCACTCGCGGTTGCTCGAAGCGGTCAGGGGCAAACGCGTGTCGAGACACCTGCGACCAGGGGGTGAGGTTCCATGGGCACATCACGGACATGAGAAATGCCCTGCACCTGAGGGACGGCTCGAACGCCGAGGTCGCACGCAGCGCACACCACAGAGGGGCGGCGGCGCACAGCAGTGCCGTCGAGCGGCCGGACTTCGGCGGGCCCGCGATGACGAAGCCGGGTCCGTTCTCCTCCAGGTCGATGCCGATGGGGTGGAGTTCGTCGCCGCCCACGGCAAGCAGCGCCCACAAGGGCGACGGCGCGACGAAGTCCGGGTCCAGAGCCATTGCGTCCGACGCCGTGATGCGCGTCGGCAGGGCGTCGACCCGCAGGGGGCGGCGGCCCGCCGGAACGCGGCCGTAGCGGGTTCGCGCCTCTTCCGCGATCTCGCGGAGCGCACGGACCTGGGCCTGGCCGGCAGGGTCCTGCGCCAGCAGCCCGATCTGCGTCTCGTCCACACCTGTGTCCGTGATGCGCAGGGCGCGTCCGGGCGGCATGTTCTTCGGGACCTCGCGGGCCTGGAGGCCGGCTGTGGAGTAGTCGTTCGGGTCGGCGAAGCGCATGACGAGACGGTCGGAGAAGGCCGAGGAGACGTGACCGCTGAGGCCACTTCGGTCAGCCGTCATGACGACCTTCAGGCCCGCTGCCGAACCCTCGCGGAAGAGTCTCTGGGCCGCTTCCAGCAGTTGACCGTAGTTGTAGTTCTCGAAGGTCGACGCGAAGCCCTCCCAGCTGTCCAGCAGCAGCACCATCCAGGGCAGGCGCTCTTCGGGAGGGGCACCCGCGCGCTGTTCCGCCGCGCTCGACGCACCCTCCATCGCCAGCAGTTGCTGTCGACGGGCGACCTCCACCTGCAAGCGCTGGATCAGGCGGCGGGCCCGGTCCGGTTCGTCGCGGGTCACGACAGCGCCCACGTGAGGCAGACGCACCAGCGGCAGAAGGGCGTTGGAGCCGCAGTCGATGCCGTAGACGTGCACGTCCAGCGGGGAGGTGTTCCGGGCCAGGGAGCCGGCCAGGGTACGAAGAGCCGTCGAGCGACCGGAGCGCGCGCCGCCGAGCAGCAGGGTGTGCTCGCCGTGCACAAGGTCCAGCGACACGGGCACGCGGCTCTGCTTCGCCGGCAGGTCGACCAGGCCGTACGGGATCGGGGCCACGTCGTCGCCCGGTGCGGCCGGTGCACCACCGTAGGCGGACAGTTCGTCGAGCGTGACGGATTCCGCCAGGGGTGGCAGCCACGGGCTGCGCTGCTCGCCGAAGCCCATCCGCTCGGCGCCTTCGCGTACCGCGTCTACGAGGACGGCCAGGTCCGTGACCATCGTGCCGTCGTCCTCGGCCTCGTTCCGCTTGGGCAGCGGGCGGGCATAGGCATTCCAGGGCAACGGGATCAGCGTGGCCTTCGGGCCCGTCTGGCCCGTGGCGGGGCGGCGGCCACCGATACGGGCAGACTGCACGCCGACCAGGGACTGGGCACCCGAGCGGACGTACATGCGACCTGGCGTCGACTTGGCGATCGCGCCCGAGTCCGGAGCGTCGATGACGTCCATCGACTCGGCGGCGTCCGTCACCCGCAGCGCGATGCGGAGGTTGGTGTTGGCGCGGATGTCGGCGCTCACCACACCCGCCGGACGCTGCGTCGCGAGGATCAGGTGCACGCCGAGTGAACGGCCCCGGCGCGCGATGTCGACCAGGCCCGCGATGAAGTCGGGCAGTTCGGCGACCAGGGACGCGAACTCGTCGATGACAAGCACCAGCCGGGGCATCGGCTCCAGTTCGGGGCGCAGCTTGCGGGTGTCGTTGTAGTCCTCGATGTCCTTGGCTGCGGCGTCGAAGAGGATGCGCTCCCGGCGGTGCAGTTCGGCCGCGAGCGAGGCCAGGGCCCGCTCGGTCAAATGGGCGTCGAGGTCGCTGACCATGCCGACGGTGTGGGGCAGGCGGGCGCAGTCCATGAAAGCGCTGCCGCCCTTGTAGTCGATGAGGACGTAGTTGAGTGCGTCGGGGCGGTTCGCCACCGCAAGCGAGGCGATGATCGTCTGCAGGAGCTCCGACTTACCGGCACCCGTCGTACCGGCGACCAGCGCGTGCGGCCCGTCACGGCGGATATCCAGGACGAACGCGCCGTCGGCGGCGAGTCCGATGGGTGCGGCCGTGGTCGAGCCACCCGCCCGCCAGATGCGTTCCACGTCGGTACCTGCCGGGTTGGGCATGCTCAGCAGGTTCAGCAGCCGGGCCGAGGTGGGCAGCGCGGAGTCGGAGTCGTCGCGACTGACATCGCGGACGGGGGCGAGGGAGCGGGCCAGGAGTTCGCACCATTCGTACGGAACCTGGTCGGCCAGCACATCGCCGATGGCCTCCAGGCCGAAGCCGCGTACCCGGACATGGTGGGCCGCGTCCGGTGACCAGGCCACGACGGCTTTGCACTCCTCGGGGAGCAACCGCTCGTCCTCGTCGATACAGAGGGCGAAAATGCCGTACTGCGGTCCCTCGGTGAGGAGTTGGGGAACGCCCGGGACACGGCGCAGCAGCCGTGCTCCGTCGAGGATCAGGAGCACATTGGCGTCCGGATACAGCTGGCCCGTCATGTTGTGCTGCTCGCGGGCCGCCTTGCGTCGAGCCAGTTCATTGAGCAGTTCGTTGACCCGGCGGCTGATGCCCTCCGAGTCGAAACCGACCAGGGCGACGCAGTCCTGCCCCTCGTCGGGATTGCTGTGCGGCAGCCAGTGCGCCCAGTGCCATTCGGCGCCGGCGGCGGGCGTGGCGGCCAGGGAAACCAGTGACAGGTCGCGGGGGCTGTGCAGCACGGCGGCCTGCATGCTCAGCCAGCGCGCGGTGGCCAGGGCACGGGCGCGGTCGCCCGCGATGCCGACCACGCCGAGCCGGGCGAAGGGCAGGGTGACGGGGACGTCGGGAAGGACGGGGGGTTCCGGGGGCTCCTCGTCGTGCGACGAGCCGCCACGCGCGAAGACGAGTTCCACGTCGGAGGGCAGGGCTCCTAGCCCGATACGCAGCTGCATCGCGTCCGGGTCGGTGAGCCGGCGCTCCCAGAGGCGGCGGCGCGGTCCGGTCGCGAAGAGCAGGATCTCCGCCGGGTCGGGGTTGTCCTCGCGGCGGGCGCGCTGTTCTTCCTTGCCGAGGGTGACGAGTTCGGACTCGTGGGCCGCGAGATCCTTCTTGTACTGCTTGAGGGACGTCCTGTGCTTCTTCTTGCCCTCGCGGTTCTCACTGATCCACTGGCCCAACATCATGAGCGGGCTCATCAGGCAGAACAGCAGCATGTAGATCTGCTTGGTGAGGAAGTACATCGACAGCCCGAACAGCATGGGCATGAACGCCATGATGAACTGGAAACGGGCCCGTTCCCCCTTGGAGGGAGGCACCGGCACGGCCAGCCGCCGCCGGGGCCGCAGCGGCGACAGCCGAGGGGGGCGGTTGTAGGCGAGGCCGCCTTCGCTCATCAGGGACAGATGCGCATCCGGCTCGGCCACCTGGTCGAGGACCAGCAGCGAGTCGCCCACCCGTACGACACCGCCCAGGGGCCAAGGAGTCCCGGCCGTCACCGCGTCATCGTTCAGCCGGAAGACCCGCAGCAGAAGCGGGGAGAGCAGCACGAACCACAGGTAGGTGCGCAGGTACCAGAGGATCTCCCAGGCAGGACGGAGACGGTC
>NZ_JBEXSH010000658.1:0-5194 GCF_040613555.1 Streptomyces sp. NPDC006265 | reverse complement strand
GGCCGCCCCGGAGGCGATGCCTCCGGGGCGGGCCCATCCTCCGCAACCCCCGTGTGCGGTGGTTCTTGCGCGACGGGCGGCTACTCCGTCGCGATCGCGTTCAGGACGTTCATCCGGCCCGCCCGGAACGCCGGGATCAGTGCCGCGAACAGGCCCACGAACGCCGAGCTGATGAAGACGCCGATGATCGTCGGCCAGGGGATGTCGAGGACCACCAAGCCCTCCAGGGCGAGCAGTTGCTGTGCCGTCGCGCCCCAGCCCATGCCCAGTCCGAGGCCCAGCAGGGCACCGAAAAGGGCGATGACCACCGACTCCATGCGGATCATGCGGCGCAGCTGACGGCGGGAGAGGCCGATCGCCCTCATCAGACCGATCTCCCTGGTGCGCTCCACCACCGACAGGGCCAGGGTGTTCACCACACCCAGGATGGCGACGATGATCGCCAGGGCCAGCAGGCCGTAGATCATGTTGAGCAGCTGGCCGATCTGGTCCTTCAGTGCGTCCTTGTAGTCGGTCTGGTCGCGCACGGTGTACTGCGGGTAGTCGTGCAGCGCCGACTTCAGGGACGTGTAGGCGGCGTCCTGCTGCCCGTCCTTGGCGCTGGCGAAGACCAGCGAGTCCAGCGGCATCTTGTCGGCCGGGACGTACTTGGCCATCGTCGAGATGGAGGTGTACATCGCGCCCGCGTCGATCACGACGTCGCTGCTGGTGATCGCCCGGACCGTCAGGTCGGCCGCGGAGCCGTCCTTGAAGGCCACCTTGATCTTCGAGCCGAGGTGGATGCCGTGGTCCTTGGCGAACTTCTCGTGGACCGACATCGAGTCGGCCTTGTAGGCGTCGGGGAGCTTGCCGGCGACCGTCTCGGTGCGCAGGTCGGTCGCGTACGACGGGTCGGCCGCCGTGATCGCCGTGTCCTTGAGCGTCTCGCCGTCAGGGGTGGTGAAGTCGGCCTTGGTCCACTTGTACTCGGTGACCCGCGCCAGGTCCGGCGACGACTTCACGGCCCTGACCGCCTGCGGGGTGACCAGCTGGCCGCTGTCGGACTGGATGATGAAGTCGGTGCCGACGGTCTTGTCGAGCTGGTCGGTGGCGGACGCCACCATGGAGGAGCCGACCACGGACAGGCACGCCACGAGGGCGAGGCCGATCATCAGCGCGGCGCCCGTCGCGCCGGTGCGGCGCGGGTTGCGCAGGGCGTTGCGCTCGGCCATGCGGCCCACGGGGCCGAACATCCGCAGCAGGACGGCGCCGAGGACGCGGACCACCGCGCCGGCGAGCAGGGGGCCGATGACGACGAACCCGATCAGCGACAGCACCACGCCGAGGCCGAGCCACAGGGAGCCGTCCTTGGCCTTGTCGGCCGCCGACGCGAGGTAGAGAGCGAAGCCGCCGGTGCCGGTGAGGACCGTGCCGATCGCGGCGCGGATCCAGCCGGCCTTGGCGGCGGCGGCGGCTCCCGCGTCGCGCAGTGCGGCCATCGGGGAAATCTTGCCGGCGCGCCGGGCGGGCAGGTAGGCGGCCAGCACGGTGACGACCACACCGAGGACGAGGCCGACCACCGGGGTCGTCCAGGCCACCGTCAGGTCGTCGGTGGACAGTTCCATGCCCATCTGGCCCATGAGCTTCATCAGGCCGACGGCGAGGCCGACGCCCGCGCCGACGCCGAGCACCGAACCGACGACGCCGAGCAGCAGCGCCTCGGCCAGCACGGAGCGGTTGACCTGCTTGCGGGAGGATCCGATGGCCCGCATCAGGCCGATCTCCCGGGTGCGCTGGGCGACCAGCATGGAGAAGGTGTTGATGATCAGGAAGATGCCGACGAGGAACGCGATCCCGGCGAAGCCGAGCATCGCGTACTTCATGACGTTCATGAAGCCCTCGACGTCCTTCTGGTTGGCGTCGGCGGTCTCCTTGGCCGTCTTCACCTGGAAGTCGCCGCCGAGTGCGGCCGTGACGTTCTTCTTCAGCCGGTCGTCGCTGACGCCGGTGGCCGCGGTGACGTTGACGTTGGTGTAGACGTCGTTCTCGCCGACCAGGGCCTGCTGGGCGGTCTTGGTGTCGAGGTAGAAGATCGCGGCGCCGGGGTTGGTGACGGTGAAGTCGGCGATGCCGGAGAGTTTCGCGGTGTGGGTGCCGATGGCGCTGATCACGCCGATCTCGTCACCGAGCTTCAGGTCGTGCTTGTCGGCGGTGTCGGCGTCGACCATGATCTGGTCGGCGCTCCGGGGGGCCGCACCCGAGGTGATCTTCATGGTGCGGGCCTCGTTGGCGTTCCAGCTGCCGACGATGGTCGGGGCGCCGCTGGAGGGCGACAGGTTCTCCTTGTCGTTGTCGACGACCGTCACCGAGGTGGAGAACACCGCGCCCTCGGCGGACTTCACGCCCTGCGCCTTGCGGACCTCGCCCAGCACGGAGGCCGGCATGACCGGCGGCTTGCCGTTGTCGGCGGTGGTCTCACCGCTGTCGGAGGCGCCCTTGGCGCTCACCGTCACGTCGGAGGAAGTGGCCGCGAAGAGCTTGTCGAACGTCGTGGACATGGTGTCCGTGAACACAGACTATCCGAAACTGATACAACACCTCCATCCGCCGCCTGACCTGCAAGGATGCGCTTTTCGTCCAGCAAAGGGAGGTCGCAGGCGAGGCGCAGGGCGTCTGCCCGGAGGTCATCCCGGTCCCCCAGCAGCTCTTCCACGAAGGCCAGCAGCGCGGGCGTCATGGCCACCATGCGCACGCCGTCCGCCGGGGGCTCCTCAAGCTCCTCCGGCACCGGCAGGCCCTGCATCCGACGGACCGCTCGCATGCGCTCCTGGAAGCGTTCCGCGGCGGGCCTCGTGCGGTCCTCCAGCAGCGCCTTCTCCACCGCCGAAAGTTCGGCCACGGCCCCTCCCCTGTTGTTGCGCCAAGGGGGTGATCGTATCGGCCTGGTAAGCCGCCGCACCACACGAACGGGTGAACAGTCCGTCCATCTGGTGGGGGGTCACTTAGCCTGCCAGGCATGGAAATTGGCGACGCAGAAGCACTGGTTCGGATCGTGGCCGGCGGCCTGGCGCGAAAGCCTGACCCCGCGGCCCTCGACGCACTTTATGCGTCGCTCCCCCGGATGGAGTGCCAGCGGAAATGCGGCTCTGCCTGCGGCCCTGTGCCGTTGAGCCCTCTGGAAAGGGGGCGTGTCAGGGCGAGCGGGGTGCGCTGGGTCGATGGTCGGGTGGTCACTTTGGCCCTCGGGCAAAAGGCGGGTACGACCTGTTCCGCGCTGGACCAGAAAAATATGCAGTGCCGCGCATATAACGCGCGGCCCATGGTCTGCCGTCTTTGGGGTCTGGTGGAGGAAATGGCGTGCCCTTGGGGCTGCGTCCCCGAGGGCGGGCACCTCGACACCATCGAGGGGCTGCGGCTGATGAATCTGTCCCTCTGGTACGGCGGCGACTCGAAGGGCATCGAACCGGCTGAGTGGGAGCGGCTCGCGGCAAATCCGCAGCGGCGTCGGCTCGCGGCCGAGTTCCTGGGCCGGTCTCGGCCTGTTCAGGATGAGGCGCGGATCATTCAGACGTCGATCCCGGTGCGGCGGGCGGGCTGAGACCGGGTACGAAACGGCTGGGCCCACGCCCTGTTTTCCCAAGACGTGGGCCCAGCCGTTTGGTGGCTTTCAGGCGGCGGCGCCGGCCGCGCTTCCTGTTTCGGTTGTGTCCGTGCCGGATGCCTTCTCCCAACCTTCCTCGTCGGCCTTGCGCTTGTGTAGCGACAGACCGGAGTTGTTCTTGAAGCCGAAGCCGCCGGCCTTGGTGCACACCTCGTGGTAGAAGCATGCGACGCCGAACTTCACTGACCCATCGGTGGGAAGCTCGTAGGGCACTTGTGGGCCCAGCAGTTTGTGGCTGGACTTTGCGTGGCTGCCACGGTCGCGGACGGCGACCCAGTATTCGTCTGGACTGCCGGCGCGGTGCTTGAGGGGACAGCGGACCTGTTCCACGTCCGGGTTCCAGCCGCCCCGGTTCGGCGTAGCCTTTTTCCGCACCTCCGGGGTTGGGTCGGGAGCCTCGTTCTCTGCTGCGGGCTTTTCCTTTGCTGTCAGCCGTTTGGGGGCCGGCTGAGCGTCAGGGAGGGCGAGTTGGGCGGGCCGGCGCCCGTTCTTCGCCTCGGCGTGTTCACGGCCGACGCGGAAGAGGCGCTCGATGACCTCCGGGCGGAAGAACGCTGCGGCTCACCGCCTGGTCCGTGCCGGAGACCGGCCAGACGTTCCTCATCGGGTACGGGCCCGCCCGCGCCCTGGACGAGGGGTTCCTGCGCGGACGGGCGGATGTCGGACTCGTCTGGCTGGCCGTGACCGGTCTCGGTGTCCTGCTCGGCGCGTACGGGACCGCCCGGGTCTACGCCGCCGTCGCCACGCTGGTCGAACCGCTCCGGGACCGGCTCGTGGAACGGGTGGTCACGCGCGGGGTGCGGACCGGGGACGCGGGTGCGCTGTCCGGGCTCACCCAGCAGGTGGAGATCGCCCGGGACACCTTCGCCGGACTGGTCATGGTCTCCCGCTCCTTCGTGTTCACCGCCGCCGGCGCCCTGGCGGGACTGTTCACGCTCGCCCCGCCGCTCCTGCTGGTCGTGGGGCCGCCCCTGGCCGTAGGCATGGCGCTGTTCGCCGCGACGCTGCGGCCTCTCGCCCGGCGGCAGGAGACGTTCCTGGTCGCGGACGAGGCCCTCGCCGGTGACCTCGGCACCGTCTGCCCGGGTCTGCGGGACATCACGGCGACCGGCGCGGAAGCGCACATCGCCGCCGGAACCGGGGAACGGGCCGAGGCGGAACTGCGGGCGGCGCGCGCCCTGGCCCACTGGGGCGTGCTGCGCGTGGCGTCCCTGACGATCGGCGGCCAGCTGCCGATCGTGCTGCTGCTCGCCGCCGGACCCTGGCTCCTGTCCCACGGCGTCACCGCGGGCGCCCTGGTCGGCGCCCTCGCCTACGTCACCCAGTCCCTGCTTCCGGCCCTGCGCAACCTGATCCACGGTCTGGGCACGAGCGGCTCCCGCCTGACGGTGGTGCTGCGCAGACTCGCCGGGACGGGCACCGACACGGCCCGTGGGCCGGACACCGGGCCCGGGCCTGCGGGCGCCACCGCGGACCACGGCACCCCGCCCCCTGCCCTCTCCCTCGCCTCCGTCACCTTCGCCTACGGTCCCGCCAGCGCGCCCGTCGTCCAGG
>NZ_JBEXSH010000657.1:0-5198 GCF_040613555.1 Streptomyces sp. NPDC006265 | reverse complement strand
GATGCGGAAGGTGTCCGGGCCGTCGGTGGCGGTGACTCTGAAGGCGTAGCCGCTCTTGCCACCGACCGTGCCGGTGCCTTGGTAGGCGGCCCGCCCGGCGCCAACTACGAGGCCTTGCGCTCCTCTTCGCGCACCCGGTCCGCGACCTGCTGAGGCATCGGTTCGTGCCGCGCGTACCGGCGGCTGAACCCCGCCGTGCCGTGCGACATCGACCGCAGATCGATGGCGTACCGGCCGATCTCGATCTCCGGTACCTCGGCCCGGATCAGGGTGCGCCCGCCTGGGGTCTGCTCGGTGCCGAGCACCCGGCCGCGCCGCCCCGACAGGTCGCTCATCACGGCGCCCACGAAGTCGTCGCCGACCAGCACCGACACCTCGGCCACCGGCTCCAGCAGATGGATCCTCGCGTCGGCCGCGGCCTCCCGCAGTGCGAGCGCGCCCGCGGTCTGGAAGGCGGCGTCGGAGGAGTCCACCGAGTGCGCCTTGCCGTCCAGGAGGGTCACCCGTACGTCGATGAGCGGGTACCCGGCCGCGACTCCCCGGGCCGCCTGGGCGCGTACGCCCTTCTCCACCGACGGGATGAACTGCCGGGGCACCGCGCCGCCCACGACCTTGTCGACGAACTCGATGCCGGACCCTCCGGGCAGCGGCTCGACCTCGATCTCGCAGATCGCGAACTGCCCGTGCCCGCCGGACTGCTTGACGTGCCGGCCCCGGCCCGCCGACTTGGTGGCGAACGTCTCGCGCAGGGACACCCGGTGGGGGACGACGTCGACCTGGACGCCGTACCGGCTGCGCAGCCGCTCCAGGGCGACGTCGGCGTGCGCCTCGCCCAGGCACCACAGGACCACCTGGTGGGTGTCCTGGTTCTGCTCGAGCCGCATCGTCGGGTCCTCGGCGACCAGCCGGGCCAGGCCCTGGGACAGCTTGTCCTCGTCCGGTTTGCTGTGCGCCTGGATGGCCAGCGGCAGCAGCGGGTCGGGCATCCGCCACGGCTCCATCAGCAGCGGGTCGTCCTTGGCGGACAGGGTGTCGCCGGTCTCCGCGCGGCCCAGCTTCGCCACGCAGGCCAGGTCGCCCGCGATCACGTGCGGCACCGGGCGCTGCTGTTTGCCGAACGGGGTGGACAGGGCGCCGATCCGCTCGTCGACGTCGTGGTCCTCGTGTCCGCGGTCGGCCAGCCCGTGCCCGGAGACGTGGACCGTCTGGTCGGCGCGCAGGGTGCCGGAGAACAGGCGGATCAGCGACAGCCGGCCCACGTAGGGGTCCGAGGAGGTCTTCACGACCTCCGCGACCAGCGGGGCGTCCGGGTCGCACGGCTTGAGCTCGCGCGGCTTGCCGTCGATGGTCGTGACCCGCACCGTCTCGTGCTCCAGCGGCGTCGGGAAGCCCCGCGTGATCAGCTCCAGCAGCTCCAGGGTGCCGAGCCCCTGCCGGGCGCCCTCACCCGCGGGAGCGGCGGCCAGGACGGGGAAGAAGGCCCCGCGCGCGACGGCCCGCTCCAGGTCCTCGATGAGCGTCTTGACGTCGACGGGCTCCCCGCCGAGGTAGCGGTCCATGAGGGTCTCGTCCTCGCTCTCCGAGATGATCCCCTCGATGAGCCGGTTGCGGGCCTCCTCGATCAGCGGCAGCTGGTCCTCGCCCGGCTCGGACTCCTTGCGCTCGCCGGTCGAGTAGTCGAACAGCTTCTGCGACAGCAGCCCGATCAGCCCGGTCACGGGCGCGTGCCCGTCGGGCGCCTGGGGACCGTGCAGCGGCAGGTAGAGCGGCAGGACGGCGTCGGGGTCGTCCGCTCGCCCCCGGCGGCTGCGTCCTGATGGAGACGAGCGGGCACCAGGTCCCGACCGCCGTCGACGCCCTCGAACGCAACGGTCTGGCGACACGGCTGGCCGTGTCGGAGGAGCTGTACGCCCACGTGGTGATCGGCGTCAGGCCGTAGGTCGTGGCCGCGAAGTCCCGCCTGCCCCGCGACGCCTGGCACGCTCCCCCGAGCTCTCGACTCCGCTCGAGCAGGGGGTACCCGCACTCGCCGTACCGGACGAGGCCCCGAGTACGTCCGGTACGAGGGACTTTGCCCGGCACGCCGAGAGCACGCATCGGACGCCGCGGGGCCCGCCCTCCGGGCGAACGACGGGACTTCGCGGACCCGACCCGGCCAGGCCCCGAGGCCCTCACTCCGGTGCGGTCGCCCGCGCGATGAGCAGGGCCACGTCGTCGAAGTTGTCCGGCTCGTGCAGCGTGCGCAGCAACAGGTCGCAGACGTCCTCCAGCGGCCGGTCGGGCCCCTCGAGCAGTGACAGCAGCGTGTCGAGCCGTTCGTCGAGGGGGTCGCGCCGGGTCTCGACCAGACCGTCGGTGTAGAACACCAGCCGGTCGCCGGGCTCGAGGTCGACGGTGGTCGTCGAGAAGGCGACACCGCCCACGCCGAGCGGCACCCCGGTGGGCAGGTCGAGCAGCTCCGGCGCTCGGCCGGGCCGGACCCGCACCGGCGGAAGGTGCCCTGCGTTGGCGATCCGGCACTGCCGCAGATGCGGGTCGTGAACGGCGTAGACGCAGGTGGCGATGGTCTGCTCGAGCCCCGCGGTGATCTTGTCGAGGTGCTCCAGGAGCACATGCGGATCGAGGTCGAGGGAGGCGAGGGTGTTGGTCGCCGTCCGCAGCCGCCCCATGGCCGCCGCCGCGGGAATGCCGCTGCCCATCACATCGCCCACGACGAGCGCCGTCTTGCCGCCGTCCAGCGGGATCACGTCGAACCAGTCACCGCCGACCTCGCTCGTGGCCCCGGCCGGCTGGTAGCGGGAGGCGACCTCCAGCCCGCCCGTCACCGGCGGATGGCTGGGCAGCAGGCTGCGCTGGAGGGTGAGCGCGGTCTCGCGGGCGCTCTGGTACCAGCGGGCGTTGTCGATCTGTACGGCGGCCCGGGCGGCCAGCTCGCGCGCCAGCAGCAGGTCGTCCTCGCTGAACGGCAGCGGGTTGCGGGTGCGCTTGAGGTCCAGAGCTCCCAGCACCTCGCCCCGCGCGATCAGCGGCACCGCCAGATACGAGTGCACCCCGGCCCGCCCCAGCAGCTCGGCCGCCTCGGAGGAACGGGCGATGCGGTCCAGGTCCTCGTCCTTGACCTCCGGCAGCATCACGGGGCTGGCGGTGCGCACGCACTGGGTGACGAGCCGGTCGGGGGCGTACCGGGCGACCTGCCCGGGAGAGTCGGCCGCCTCCAGGGCCTCGGCTGAGTCGTACCCCTGCACCGCCAGCGCGCGGATCACGGCCGACTCGGCGGGGCCCAGGCTGGTGCGGCGGCCCTGCACCACCGCGTCCAGCAGGTCGACGGCAGCGATGTCGGCGAGCTCCGGCACGGCCACCTCGGCCAGCTCACGGGCCGTGCGGTCCAGGTCCAGCGTGGTGCCGATCCGGCCCGAGGCATCGGCGATCAGGGCCAGCCGCCGCCGCGCGGCCTCGGCCTCGATGCCGGCCCGGTACTGCTCGGTGACGTCGACGATCGAGACGGCCACGCCCAGCACGGTTCCGAAGGCGTTCTCCAGCCGGTACAGCGAGACCGACCAGGCGTGGTCCTGGTGCGGGTCGGCCCGGGTGCGGCCGATCGTGGACTGGTCGACGACCGGTGTGCCCGTCTCCAGCACCCGGCGCGTGGCGGTCTCCAGGGCGTCGACGTCCATCCGCGGCACCACATCGCGGACCGTGCGACCCAGGTGCTCCTCGGCGGGGACGCCGTGCATCTCCTCCAGCGCCTTGTTGACGGAGACGTACCGCAGTTCGGTGTCCAGCACGGCCAACCCGGTCGGGGACTGGGCGATCATCTGCGTCGACAGCGCCACCTCCCGCTCCAGCCGGTGCACGGTCGTCTGGTCGGCGCACAGCCCCAGCGCGTAGACGTCGCCCTGGTCGTCCAGCAGCCGCATGTTGCGGAACTCCACCAGCCGGGTGCCGCCGTCCTTGCGGCGGATCGGGAAGGCCCCGGCCCAGCTCTGCCCGGTGCCCATGACGTCGGCGAACAGCTTGACCACGAGGTCGACATGCTGCTCGTGGACCATGATGCGGGCGGCGTACTGCCCGAGCGCCTCCTGCGCCGCGTACCCGAACAGCTCCTCCGCCTGCGGGCTCCACAGCACGATGCGGCCCTCGGCGTCCAGGACCACCGAGGCCACGCGCAGCACGTCGAGCAGACCGCTCGGGCGCTCCGACCCGCGCACCGGACCGTCGCCCTCGGACTCGGGAGCCCCGGCTGCACTCATCCCACGCCCCGCCTTCGCCGTCCTCGCGGCACGCCGTCGTGTGCCGACACCCCATGTTCTACCGCGCGGAGCCGATTCCCGAAGGCCCCTTCCGTCACCTTCCACCATCTCCCACCACGGCGTGGGCCGCCCCGCAAAACCGCCACCGGGAGAAGGGCGCCGCCGGTAGTGCTCGCCGGAAGGTGGTGCTTTGCTGGGGTAGGGGCGGATACGGCGTCCGGTGGCCTCGAGAGGAGCGATCACGATGGCGATGAACCACGAGCGACCGCACCCCCACTCCGTCTCGGTGGAGATCAGCGGGTGCAGCAAGCACGACGCCCGGATCGTGTTCGACGCACTGTGCTCCTGCTTCGAGTCCGACCGGTGTGCCGACGACGTGCCCGAGGAACTGCACGAGACCCGCCCGACCGTATGGCTCGGCACCTTCGACGTCGCCGACGAGCACGAGGGCTCGCGACCGGCGCACCTGGCGTCCTCCGTCGACGCCGACCTGAACGGCGGCTACTGGGCGATCGAAAGGTTCCGCACGACCCTGGACGCGCTGTTCGACGTGCACGACGTGAGCACCGTCTCCGGTGACCAGGAGAAGGAACTGCACGTGCGGCTGCAGAGCCGGTGAGCGCTCCTCACCCCGTCAGCAGGCCCAGGACGGCACGTCGGTAGACGGCGTGCACCAAGGGCAGGTCCGCCGGGTGCACCCGTTCGTCCACACCGTGCAGCCCCTCGTACGGCAGACCGAAGCCGGCCGTGGCCGGGATGCCTTCGGCGGCCAGCCGATTGCCGATGTTCGACGGGCCCACCGTCTTGGCCCGCACCGTGAGGCCCTGCCCGGCCGCGGCGCCCAGCAGCGCGGCGGGGTGCATGGCGATTCCGCGCGGCAGGGCGTCCAGCCCTTCGGCGAGCTCCCACAGCGGCCCGAACTGCTGCGCCTCAGCAGCGAGTTGCCGT
>NZ_JBEXSH010000656.1:0-5209 GCF_040613555.1 Streptomyces sp. NPDC006265 | reverse complement strand
CGCTTGCCCTTGTCCTGGATCGAGACGTTCAGGTAGCGCTCGCGCAGCTCCGCGATCTTCTCGACCGCCGTCTTGGCGACAAGATCAGCCAGGACTTCGCCAACCAGGCCGGCCAGTACGACGTCGCCACCCTGTCCAACTACGAGATACCGATCTACGCCCGCAACGGCTGGCTGCACCAGATGAACGGCTACGTCGCCAAGGACCCCGCTTACGACGAGCAGGACGTCCTGAAGCCGATGCGCCAGTCCCTCACCGCGGACGACGGCAAGCTCTACGGCCAGCCCTTCTACGGTGAGTCGTCGTTCCTGATGTACCGCAAGGACGTGTTCGACGAGAAGGGCCTGACGATGCCCGCCCACCCCACCTGGCAGCAGGTGGCGGACCTCGCGGCGAAGGCCGACGGCGCCGAGCCCGGCATGAAGGGCATCTGCCTGCGCGGCCTGCCCGGCTGGGGCGAGGTGATGGCCCCGCTCACCACGGTCGTCAACACCTTCGGCGGCACCTGGTTCGACAAGGACTGGAAGGCGCGGCTCGACTCCCCCGCCTTCGAAAAGGCGACGAAGTTCTATGTGGATCTGGTGCGCGAGCACGGCGAGTCCGGCGCCGCCCAGGCCGGCTTCGCCGAGTGCCTCAACAACATGACCCAGGGCAAGGTCGCCATGTGGTACGACGCCACCTCCGCGGCCGGGTCCCTGGAGGCGGCGAACTCCCCGGTGAAGGGCAAGGTGGGCTACACCCCCGCTCCCGTCGAGAAGACCGAGTCCTCCGGCTGGCTCTACACCTGGGCCTGGGGCATCCAGCAGGCCTCCCGCAACCCGGACGACGCCTGGAAGTTCGTCTCCTGGGCGTCCGGCAAGGGCTACGAGGAACTGGTCGGCGACCAGATCGGCTGGTCGAACGTCCCGGCCGGCAAGCGGGCGTCGACCTACGCCAACGCCGACTACCGCAAAGAGGCCGGGGCCTTCCAGGAGATGACCAAGGAGGCCATCGAGCAGGCCCGTCCGACCGATCCCGGCGTGCAGCCGCGGCCCGCGCCCGGCATCCAGTTCGTCGGCATCCCCGAGTTCACCGACCTCGGCACCAAGGTCTCCCAGGAGATCAGCGCGGCCATCGCCGGACGTCAGTCCGTCGAATCGGCCCTGAAGAAGTCCCAGGCGCTCGCCGAGAAGATCTCCGAGGAGTACGAGGGACGATGACCGCCACGACAACGGCCCCCCTGGCCACGCCCGACACGCGCACCCCGGTCCGCCGCCCCTCCGCCCGGCTGCGCGCCTGGGCCACCCGGGCCCCGCTGCTGCCCGCCCTGATCTTCATGATCGTCGTCACCCAGCTGCCCTTCGTGGCCACGCTGGTGATCTCCTTCTTCGACTGGAACTCCCTCTATCCCGACGCCCGGCACTTCACCGGCGTCGACAACTACCAGGAGGTCCTCACCGACCCGGACCTGCGCCACTCGGTGTGGACGACCGTGCTGCTGACGGTGGCGGTGGTGCTGGCCAGCCTGGTCCTGGGACTTGTGCTCGCCCTGCTGCTGGACCGGAGGTTCCGGGGCCGGGGCATCGTCCGCACCCTGCTGATCGCGCCGTTCCTGGTGGTGCCGGTCGCAGCGGCCCTGCTCTGGAAGCATGTGCTCTACAACCCTGAATACGGCCTCTTCAACGGGCTGTTGCACTATGTGGGCGGCCCACAGCCCGACTGGATCTCGAACACCCCGCTGCTCGCGGTCGAGGCGTCCCTCGTCTGGCAGTGGACGCCGTTCATGATGCTGATCCTGCTCGCCGGGCTGCAGAGCCGCGACCACGAGCAGATCGAGGCGGCCCGGGTCGACGGCGCGAGCGACTGGCAGATCTTCGTCCATCTGATCCTGCCGCACCTGCGCCGCTACCTCGAACTGGGCGCGCTGCTGGGCTCGATCTACATCGTCCAGAACTTCGACGCGGTCTTCACGATCACGTCCGGGGGTCTCGGCACCGCCAACCTCCCCTACACCGTCTACCAGAGCTTCTACCAGGCCCACGAGAACGGCCTCGCCTCGGCCGCGGGCGTCCTGGTGGTCATCGGCTCGATCGTCATCGCGACCTTCGCCCTGCGCGTGGTGTCGTCCCTGTTCCGCGAGGAGGTGTCCCGCGCATGAGCACGACCGCACTGCGTGCCCGCCGTGTCCGTGGCAAGGGTGCGGGCCTGGGCCTGCTGGCCTGGCTGCTCGGCATCGCGTTCTTCCTGCCCATCGCGTGGATGGCACTGACGTCCCTCCACTCGGAGACGGACGCGGCGACCAACCCTCCGTCCTTCGCGGCCTCGCTCACGCTGGACGGCTACCGCGAGTTCTTCGGCGCGGGCGGCGGCGCGAGCCCCTGGCCGGCCCTGATCAACTCGACGGTCGCCTCGCTGGCGTCGACCCTGCTGGTCCTGCTGCTGGCCTTCCCGGCGGCGTACGCGCTGTCGATCAACCGCGTCCGCAAGTGGACGGACGTGCTGTTCTTCTTCCTCTCCACGAAGATGCTGCCGGCCGTGGCGGGCCTGCTGCCGATCTACCTGTTCGCCAAGAACGCCGGGATGCTCGACAACATCTGGCTGTTGGTCATCCTCTACACCTCCATGAACCTGCCGATCGCGGTGTGGATGATGCAGTCCTTCCTCGCCGAGATCCCGGTCGCGGTGATCGAGGCGGCCAAGGTGGACGGGGCCCGGCTGCCCACGATCCTCGCGCGCGTGGTCGCCCCGATCTCCCTCCCCGGTATCGCCGCCACCGCCCTGATCTGCTTCATCTTCAGCTGGAACGAGCTGCTGTTCGCCCGGGTGCTCACGGGTGTGGTCGCCGAGACCGCCCCCGTCTTCCTGACCGGCTTCATCACCAGCCAGGGCCTGTTCCTGGCGAAGGTGTGCGCCGCGTCGCTCGTCATCTCCCTGCCGGTGCTCGCCGCGGGGTTCGCCGCCCAGGACAAGCTGGTCCAGGGCCTGTCGTTGGGAGCCGTGAAATGAAGGCCGCCGTCATCGAGTCCGTGGGCAAGGCCGTCGTCGCCGAGGTCCCCGACCCGACGCCCGGCCCGCGCGAGGTCGTGGTCGAGGTCGCGGCCTGCGGCCTGTGCGGAACCGATCTCCACATCCTCCAGGGCGAGTTCGCCCCGAAGCTGCCGATCGTGCCCGGACACGAGTTCGCCGGCGAGG
The DNA here is from genome assembly GCF_040613555.1 of Streptomyces sp. NPDC006265. Lineage (NCBI taxonomy): Bacteria > Bacillati > Actinomycetota > Actinomycetes > Kitasatosporales > Streptomycetaceae > Streptomyces > Streptomyces sp. NPDC006265. The sequence goes on along the minus strand of NZ_JBEXSH010000656.1, from coordinate 2,038 downwards.
TCGTCGGGGTCGGCACCCGGGTCACGGAGGTGGCGGTGGGCGACCGGGTCGCCGTCGACCCGTCCCTGTACTGCTACGAGTGCCGCTACTGCCGTACGGGCCACAACAACCTCTGCGAACGCTGGGCGGCGATCGGCGTGACGACGGCCGGAGGCGCGGCACAGTACGCCGTCGCCCCGGTGGCGAACTGCGTCAAGCTTCCCGAGCACGTCCGCACCGAGGACGCGGCACTCGTGGAGCCGCTGTCCTGCGCGGTCCGCGGCTACGACGTGCTCCAGTCCCGGCTCGGCGCGCACGTCCTGATCTACGGCTCCGGCACCATGGGCCTGATGATGCTGGAGCTGGCCAAGCGCACCGGCGCGGCGAGTGTGGACGTCGTCGACGTGAACCCGGCCCGCTTGGAGACCGCCCGCGGCCTCGGCGTCTCGGCGTCGGCGGCGAACCCCGACGAACTGGACCGTCCGCAGGGCTGGGACCTGGTCGTCGACGCCACGGGCAACGCGGCGGCGATTCAGGACGGCCTGGACCGGGTGGCGAAGGCGGGCACGTTCCTGCAGTTCGGTGTGGCCGACTACGCGACGCGCGTCACGATCGACCCGTACCGCATCTACAACCAGGAGATCACCATCACCGGCTCGATGGCGGTGCTGCACAGCTTCGAGCGTGCGGCGGAGCTGTTCGCGAACGGCGTCCTCGACCCGGAGGTCTTCATCAGCGACCGCATCCCGCTGGAGAGGTACCCCCAGGCGCTGGAGCAGTTCGCGGCGGGCGTCGGCCGCAAGATCGTGGTCGTGCCGTAGGGAAGGGACCAGCACGGGCGGGGGCGGGCGAAATTCGCTGGGCGCCTGCTTCCCGCCTCGTACCCTCACGGCATGCCGAGACCTCACGGATTCACCTACGAACAGCACGCGGGCGGCACCGTCCGCATCAGCCACCACGGCCGGCCCGCCACCACCCTGAACGGCTACGCGCCGCGCAGTTCCTCGCTGAGGCCGAGGCCTCCGACCCCCAACTCGTCATGGCCCGCTGGACCGGCGACCACAAGCGCGGCAACGAGCGCACGACCCGCGATCACCCCCGCAATCGCCGGTGATCCGGTTGGCCCCAAGTTGACGTGCTCCCTGGTCCAGCGTCCGGGGATTCCGGCCTGGGCCGTCCGGCCTTCCGGAGGCTTCCTGCTTCAACGCGCTGTGCCGGCACGTGTGCCCGTCTTACCGGCGCTCCACATGCGTTTCCAGTCTCCGCCCGTCCGGCGGCGACGATACGTCGCTCTCGCCGGCGCGCGGCACTGAGAGGCGTCCGGGTAGGCCCGGTAGTTGGAGTGGAGCTGCATGAGGTTCACCATATGGATGCTTCGTGACCAGCCGTGGCAAAAGATCATATATCACCGGAAATATATCCGAGGCGACCGGGCATGTTCGAGGACTTCCAGAGGGGACACCGCGGCTTTTCGTAAGAGCCTCGGTAAGGGAACGGCAAAACCGCTTCGCTCGTTCACCCGGCATGACAGCTATGACCCCCGGCTCGAACATCCCCCTGTCCGCCGCCCGCGTGACGGTGGACGTCGCCGCTCCGGTGCGGCTCGACGTATCGGGCCTGCTGCTCACCGCCGACGGCAAGGTGCGCTCCGACGACGACTTCATCTTCTACAACCAGCCGTCGGGCCCGGGCGTGACGTACCGCTCGGGCGGCGGCGGTGCGCCCGACGCGATCGTGGTCGACACGACCGCCCTCCCCCCTGGCATCGAGAAGATCGTCGTCACGGCGAGCCCGGACGCCGCGGGCCAGTCCTTCCAGGGCATCGAGCCGACGGCCACCATCCGCAACGCGGACGACGCCTCCGTCCTGGCCACCTTCACGCCGCCGCAGCTCGGCAGTGAGACGGCCCTGGTCATCGTGGAGGTCTACCAGCGGGGCGGGCAGTGGAAGGCCCGCGCCGTCGGCCAGGGATACGCCAACGGCCTGGCGGGCATCGCCACGGACTTCGGGGTCACGGTGGAGGAACCGGCCGCCGCCGCCCCGCCTCAGCCGATGACCC
>NZ_JBEXSH010000655.1:0-5213 GCF_040613555.1 Streptomyces sp. NPDC006265 | reverse complement strand
GGGGCGTGGTGGTGCCGGTCACGCGGGTGACCGGGACGATGCCCGGGCCCTCCGGGAGCGACTCCAGGGGGCGTTCGGCACCGCCGCCGCCCAGCCAGTGTCCGCGCAGATACGCCTCGGCCATGGCGCCGAGGTTCAGCTCGTCCAGCGGTGTGGTCCGGCCGCCCCTGCGCAGCCGGTCCTCGGTGAGTTCCGCGGTGCGCGCCAGCGGATTCCGGGACCGTTCCTCGTAGAGCACCTGGCTCATCGCAACCTCCTTCTGCTCCGGTATTCAGGAGGCCGGGAACGGTCCCGGCGGTTCCCTTCACGGGCGGGCGCAACGGCGAAGGCCCGGCGCCCCGTTTCCGGGGTGCCGGGCCTTCGCTCGGTCTCTGGCGACCTTACGTCGTCAGGCGTGAGGTGTGAGCCTCAGTGGGAGTGGGAGTGGCCGTGGCCCCCGGCGGCCGGCTCATCCTCTTCCTTCTTCTCGACGACCAGGGTCTCGGTCGTGAGGAGGAGGGAGGCGATGGAGGCGGCGTTCTCCAGGGCGGAGCGGGTGACCTTCACCGGGTCGATGACGCCGGCCTTGACCAGGTCGCCGTACTCACCGGTCGCGGCGTTGAAGCCCTGGCCCTTGTCGAGCTCGGCGACCTTGGAGGTGATGACGTAACCCTCCAGGCCGGCGTTCTCGGCGATCCAGCGCAGCGGCTCGACGGCGGCCTTGCGGACGACCGCGACACCCGTGGCCTCGTCGCCGGTCTTGCCGAGGTTGCCCTCGAGGACCTTGACGGCGTGGACCAGCGCGGAGCCACCACCGGAGACGATGCCCTCCTCGACCGCGGCGCGGGTCGCGGAGATGGCGTCCTCCAGACGGTGCTTGCGCTCCTTGAGCTCGACCTCGGTGGCGGCACCGACGCGGATGACGCACACGCCGCCGGCCAGCTTCGCGAGGCGCTCCTGGAGCTTCTCGCGGTCCCAGTCGGAGTCGGTGGTCTCGATCTCGGCCTTGATCTGGGCGACGCGGCCCTGCACGTCGTCCTTGTTGCCGGCGCCGTCGACGACCGTGGTGTCGTCCTTGGTGACGGTGACGCGGCGGGCGGAGCCGAGGACGTCCAGACCGACCTGGTCGAGCTTGAGGCCGACCTCCTCGGAGACGACCGTGGCGCCGGTGAGGACGGCCAGGTCCTGCAGCATCGCCTTGCGGCGGTCGCCGAAGCCGGGGGCCTTCACGGCGACGGCGTTGAACGTGCCACGGATCTTGTTCACCACGAGGGTCGACAGGGCCTCGCCCTCGACGTCCTCGGCGATGATCAGCAGCGGCTTGGAGGCGTTGGACTGGATGACCTTCTCCAGCAGCGGCAGCAGATCCGCGATGGCGGAGATCTTGCCCTGCGTGATGAGGATGTACGGGTCGTCCAGGACGGCTTCCATGCGCTCCTGGTCCGTCACGAAGTACGGCGACAGGTAGCCCTTGTCGAAGGCCATGCCCTCGGTGAAGTCCAGCTCCAGACCGAAGGTGTTGGACTCCTCGACGGTGATGACACCGTCCTTGCCGACCTTGTCCATGGCCTCGGCGATGAGCTCGCCGACCTGGCTGTCCTGGGCGGACAGACCGGCGACGGCGGCGATGTCGGACTTCTCGTCGATCGGCCGGGCGGTCGCGAGGAGCTCCTCGGCGCCCGCGGCGACGGCCGCGTCGATGCCCTTCTTCAGGGCGGCCGGGGAGGCACCGGCGGCGACGTTCTTCAGGCCCTCGCGCACGAGCGCCTGGGCGAGCACGGTGGCGGTGGTCGTACCGTCACCCGCGATGTCGTTGGTCTTGGTCGCCACCTCCTTCACCAGCTGGGCACCGAGGTTCTCGTACGGGTCCTCGACCTCGACCTCACGGGCGATGGTCACACCGTCGTTGGTGATGGTGGGAGCGCCGAACTTCTTGTCGATGACGACATTGCGGCCCTTGGGGCCGATCGTCACCTTGACCGTGTCGGCAAGCTTGTTGACGCCGCGCTCGAGGGCGCGACGGGCGTCCTCGTCGAACTTCAGGATCTTCGCCATAGGAGCGTGAGCCCTCTTCCGGAATCTGGGGTAACGGCAACTGCGCCCCGGGCGCCCGGCTCTTGTCGATCGCGGGGGCCAGGGGCGCAGTTCAAAGCAATGTGCTTGGGGTGAATTACTTCTCGACGATCGCGAGCACGTCGCGGGCCGAGAGGACGAGGTACTCCTCGCCGTTGTACTTCACCTCGGTGCCGCCGTACTTGCTGTAGAGCACGACGTCGCCGACGGAGACGTCGAGCGGAAGACGGTTGCCGTCCTCGAAGCGGCCCGGGCCCACGGCAAGGACGACGCCCTCCTGGGGCTTCTCCTTGGCGGTGTCCGGGATGACCAGGCCAGAGGCGGTGGTCTGCTCGGCGTCGAGCGGCTGGACCACAATGCGGTCCTCGAGCGGCTTGATGGCAACCTTGGAGCTGGTGGTCGTCACGATCCGACCTCCCCCTTCGGAGATCTCACGGGGTTAACTGTCTGAGGTGGCGACCAGGTGGATCCGTCGTCGCGGGTGCCGGACCTGCCCGTCGCTGTGTTGGCACTCTCCTAGGAGGAGTGCCAGAGCCGAGACTATGACCGCGATTAGCACTCGGTCAAGCGGACTGCTAATTGCCGGCGGCGCGTCGGCCGGGTGCTCTCTCCAGGTGGTGCGTCCGGTGGTCCTCCAAATGGTCCTCCAGATGGTCCTCCAGCCGCCCCACCCGAAGCCCCTTCCGCTCGATCTCGCGCAGCAGCCGCACGGTCCGTTCCGTCAGGCTCGGGGACATCGTCTCGCCCGCCGGCACCGAGACGATGTCGCCGGCGCGCAGGGCGGGCTCGCCCCGGGTGTAGGTCAGTTCGCCGTCGGCGGTCAGCAACGCGCGCCACAGGACGACCGCCGTGATGCCGCAGTCGGCCGCTGCGCGCAGGGTCGTCCGGTCGTAGGTGCCGTAGGGCGGGCGGAAGAGGCGGGGGCTGATGCCGAAGCGGGAGCGGAGCTTGCGCTGCTGGCCGCAGATCTCGGCGCGCTGCCCGGCGTAGGGCAGGCCGCGCAGGGCGGGGTGGTCGAGGGTGTGGTTCTGGACGGACGCGCCGACCGCGCGCAGCCGGGCGAAGTGGCCGTAGCCGGGGCCCACGACGCTGTCCGTGAGGAACATGCTGACGGGCAGGCGCCGTTCGCGGACGAGGCCGACGAAACGGGGGTCGCGTTCGGCGCCGTCGTCGTAGGTGAGGAAGACGACGGGTTCGCGGGTGGGGACGTGGTCCACGACGGGCGGCAGCCGGCGGGTGTCGCTCACCGCGGGGGGCGGGTCCTGCGCCCGGCCGTCGGCGGCTCCCGGCCGTTCCCCCGCGGTCCCGGCGCAGCCGGCCAGCAGGACCGTGCACAGCAGGGCGGCGGCCGGCCGCCTCACAGGTAGTCCTCCAGCCGCCCGACCGCGTACCCCTGGGCCGTCACCTTGTTCAGGAAGCGGCGGATCATGTCGGCCATCGTGCCCTTCCACTGGTCGCGGCCCCGGAAGTGCGTGAGGACGATGTCGCCCCGGCGCAGCTTGCGGTCCCCCTCGCGGTACTCCCAGTGGTCGGCGAAGACCTCCTCGTTCCACAGGGGCGCGTAGGTGATGCCGCAGGTCCTGGCGGCGCGCAGGGTCGCCCGGTCGTAGCTGCCGTAGGGCGGGCGGAAGAGGGTGGGGCGCTTGCCGAACTGTCTCTCCATGTAGCGCTGCATGCCGCAGATCTCGCGCTTCTGCGCCCGGTAGGACATGCCCCGCAGATTGGGGTGGTGGAGGGTGTGGTTGTTCAGGACCACGCCCCTGGACTGCATCGTCCGGAAGTAGCGGGTGTCGTCCTTGACCAGGTAGCCGCTGAGGAAGGCGGAGTACGGGACGTCCAGGTCGCTCATCATCCGCAGGAACGCGGGGTCCTTCTCGGCGCCGTCGTCGATGGTGAGGAAGACGACCTTGTCCCGGGTGGGGACCCGGGTGAAGACGGGCGGCAGGTTCAGCTCCCGGTGGCCCTCCACCTCGAAGCCCTTGCGGGTCCTGATCCTGGGCTTCTCCGCGGGGGCCGGCGGGGCGGCCCGCGGGACCTTGCGCAGGCCCCAGCGGTGTGCGGCGGCGACCCGGGCGGCGTGCGCGGCGCGCAGCTTGGTGGCGTAGGAGTCGAGCGCGCGGGCCGGGGGCGCGTCGAGGGGTTGCTGGCCACCGGCCGGGGTGATCTGGCCACTGCCGCCGTCCTGCGCGCAGCCGGAGGCGATGGCGGCGAGGACGAGCACGGCGACGCCGGTCCGCACGCCTGCGGACCTCCGCCCCGATGCCCGGCTTTTGTCATGTTGTACGACTGCTCGCATGGTGCCGGATCCTCGCAGCCGCCTCCCGCAGATCCCGGCCCGACACCGCGGCCGGCGCCCCTCCTTCCACCGACTGGCCCACATGCCACCCGTCCGCCGCCGTGGCCGACAATGATCCGGTGAACGACCTCGCTCCCCTCCTCACCCCCGAAGGCCGCGCCCTCCTCGACGAGGTGCGGGACACCGACCCGGCGCAGGAGCTGGTCCAGGGTGTTGCGGGGATCAGTAGAACCGGCCGTGCGGGCAGGGGCTCCGTCGTTCACGCGGGGATCAGTTCGGCTTGGTGTCGATGACTCCGACGCGTTCCGCGGGCGTCTTGCCGCGCAGGGCCTTGCGCAGCGCCGTGACGACGTCCTGCGGGAGGACGTCCCGCTTGCCGCTGGCGCCTTCGATCTGCACGCCCTCGAAGGTCTTGCCGTACGCCTCCTGGAGCGCCTTGAGGTTGTACGTGTCCACGAGCTTGCCGTCGACGGCCTTGAAACTAAGGATCTTCGGCAGCGACAGCGCGCCGAAGGGGATGCTGTGCGCAGCGTCGGTCTGCACGAAGGCCTTGGCCGACATCGCGGGCTGCGCGAAGTCCTTCAGGACCCGGTCGACCTCGGCGTTCGAGACCGTCGGCTGCCGGGTGGTGGTCGGGAGGTTCACCGTGCCGGCCGCGCCGGTCTCCACCTGGGTGCGGTAGGCCTCCTCCACCACCGTCGTCGACTTGGCGAGGTCGACGCCCTTGCCGGTCTTGCCGTACACGGGGACGGCCTTGCCGCCCTTGAACTCGATCGTCTCCGGCAGCGCCTCGGACGCCGACTCGACCAGGGTGTTGCCCGAGTCCACCAGGCGGCCCAGGTTCGGGCCGGTACCGGCGAACGCC
>NZ_JBEXSH010000654.1:0-5226 GCF_040613555.1 Streptomyces sp. NPDC006265 | reverse complement strand
ACCGCCTCCGGCCCTGCCCGGCTGCCCGACGGGAGCGCCGTCACCGCCCACAACGTCGTGGATCTCAGCGAGCGCGCCAGCTACGCGCTCCACCCATCACATCACGGAGGAACCCATGAAGAACCAGCCCAACCCGGACCGCGCCCGCCTCGCCGACCTCCGCACCGAGTACGCCAACACCGGCATGGTGACGTCCGACGGCGCCGTCTGGCTGATCGCGCAGGTCGTCGTCCTGCGGGAGACCGTCGACCGTCTGCGCGCCGAACTCGCCGAGGAGAAGGCCAGCCACGACCCGCGCCTGCGCTGCCTGATCGTCAAGGCCGCCCCGGATCGGGACCTGTACGTCGGCTGGTCCAACGTGTGCGAGATGCCCGCCGGAGTGTGGTCCCGCGAGACCGCCATCGAGTACGGGTTCCCACCCTCCCGCCTCGACCGTGCCGACGAGACCGGCACGTCCTCCCACATCGGCGACGGCGCCTGGGACGACAAGGGGTTCGTCGCCGAGCAGCGCGGATGGCTCCGCCGTGACCGCCTCGGCGACTACGCCGTCGAGTACCTCCACGGCGACCGGCAGGCCGCCTACGGCCTGCTGGAGCCGTTCGAGGGCGAGGACGAGGTGCGCCGATGACCGCCCGCCCGCGCTGCGCCCGCGGTCACTTCCTCGCCGCCTCCGGAACCTGCCGCTGCGAACTCCCCCGCCCTCGCTGGGTCGCTGACCTGTGGGGCCAGGGCCTCACCGCCCGCCAGCGCTTCAGCATCACCACCGTGCCCCTCACTGGGAGGTACCTGTGACCCGATCAACCCGCGTCCTCGGCTGGGCGTACCTGCTCGCTGCCCTGCTCACCGCCCACTGTTCCGTCACCAGCGCCCGCAGCGACGCCTGGTGGTACGCCGCCGGCCTGTTCGGCGTGTCGCTGCTGCTCATCGTCGCCCTCGCCCGCGAGTACGTGGCCGCCGACGAACGCCGCGCGGCCGCCGTCAGGGCCGAGCGCGCCGCCCGCCTCCGCACCTGGGCGAGCCAGGCGCGGCCCGACCTGGAAGACGGCTGCTGCGAGCGCTGGTGGACCAGCTGCGGCACCCAGCATGACCCGCACCACTGCGCCAGGAAGGACCAGGCCGCATGAGCCCCCAGCGCTACACCGCCGACAGCATCACCGACGACGCCCTGGACCAGCTGTACGCCAACGCCTCCAGGGGCTGGCGCCGCGGCGACGAGTGGAAGAGCCGGGCGCAGAAGGCTGAACGCGCCCTCGAGCGGGTCGAGGCCCTCGCCTACCGGTGGGAAACCGCCCTCGCCGCGGACACGCCCTATGCCCGTAGCCTCCGCGCTGCCCTGGCAGGCCCGAAGGAGCAGAGCACCCCGTGACCTGCGAACTGTGCGGCAACGCGGCCAGCGGCTACCTGTGCAACCGGCACCGGGACGAGCTGGCCGCGCGGCTGCAAGAACTCCCTGCCCTGTACGCCGAGGTCGGCGAGTGCCTCGTACCCCGCCGCACCGGCTGGGGCGACATCGTGGCCACCAAGAGCGCGGCCGGCCCCCGCTCCCCCGTCAACGAAGACGTCGTCGACACGGTGAACTGGGACCGCGCAACCGAGGTCATTCACTCGTGGCGGGCGGACGTCCGGCGGCTGCGCTGGCCCCACCGCGGAACCACGCCACCCGCACGGTTGGAGGCAGACTGCCGATGGCTCGCCCAAGAGCTCGACTGGATCGTCGCCCAGTACCCGGCGACTGGCGATCTGGCCCGCGAGGTCGCCGAGCTGAACAGCCAGGTCCGCTCGATCGTCGGCGACCCGGAACCGCGGCCGCAGCGAATCGGCTACTGCGTCGCGTTGGTCGGCGAGGGCGTGGTGTGCGGGGCCGTGATCTCCCGCATGCCGGGTGAGACGCAGCTGAAGTGCCGGTGGTGCAGGACCGAGTACGGGCCCGATGACTACCTGATGCTGAAGCACTTCCAGCCGAGCGAAACGCTTGCCTAGAACCCTAGGGTTCTAGTAGCGTGTCCTGCGTGCCAACAACCGATTGGCGCGCACGGGTTGAAGCCGAGGACCGGCGACAGAAACGGCTGTTGAAGCTGATCTCTGCCAGCGCACAGAGGCGAGCGGAAGCGCTCGAAGAAGGCGTCAGGGAGTTGGGCAGCAAGTCGGAAGTCGCCCGCACCCTCGGCATCAGCCCAAGCGCAGTACGAAGATCAATCCGCGAGCACGGAACGGGCACCCTACGCCCGGCCAGCTCCCCGAGAACAACCGAATAGGCCCGGAAAGCGGGCAGCCCCGGACCGAGCGACCCTACCGCTCGTCCGGGACCACCACTTGATCACGAGAGAGAGCTGACCTCCTCATGACCCGGAAGAACCCTACCGTCCCCGCGGGCGCCGACGACCAGGCGGACCGCGTCGCCGAGCTGCACGCCGAGTGCCGCGCCGACTACCAGCGGGCCGCCGCCAACCGTGCGGCCTCCGCCGGAGCCGCCCGCGACCAGGGAGCGTTCGCCCGCATGCACGCCGCCGAGGCGGCCGGCCGATGAACACCTCCTACACCCCGCTCCACAACCCGGAGACCGAGGCGCACGGCATCGTCCCGCCGCTGGAGCAGGCCATCGACCGGGCCCGGAAGGTCCTCGACGAGAAGGCCCAGGCGAACATCCACGACCAGGACGCGATGATCCGCGCCGCCTACGGCCTCCACTACGTCCTGCACGACCTGCTCGCCGCGCTCGACGCCGAGGGGGTCGGCCGATGAACACCCGCGCTCTCACCACCGGACAGCGGGCCGTCCTCGGGACGGCGGCCGCCGTGATGGTCGTCGTCGGCGTGGCCGGCGCCGTAGGCACCTTCTCCAACACCCTCGCCGAGTTCGGACGCAAGGCCACCGCCGCCGGTGTCGTCGCCGCAGGCGAGGGCCTCACGCTGATCCTGGCCCTGACCATGCTCGGCCTGACCCTGCTCGGCCAGTCAGCCCCGCTCTGGGTCCGCGTCGGCCTGTGGCTGGCCCCCCTGGCCGCCTGCGGCACCGGCCTGTCCCTCGCCGACAACGTCACCGAGTCCGTCGTCTACAGCGTCACGCCGCTCGGCATGTCCGGCGCCGCCGAAGGCCTCGGCCTCATCGCCCGCCGCATCGTCATCTACAGCACCGGCGTGGACGCCGAGGCCCAGCGACGCAACGCGCACGCCGTGCAGCAGCTGGCCTACCACCAGGCCGCCGCCGAGCGGCACCCCGACGAGGACACCCGCGAAGACGCCCTGCGCAAGTCGTGGAAGCTGGCCCGCAAGGTCGGCATCGGCGACCAGGTCCTGGGCGCCGCCCTAGTCGAGGTCCAGCGCGAGCGCATCACGGGCGGAGCGGATGCAGCCCTCGGCGCCATGTACGCCGCACAAGCTCCGGCCGCCGTCGACCAGACGCCCGCACCGGCCCGGCCGGCCTCCGCCACCGAGGTGCTGCGCCAGCGGTTCGCCGAGATGGACCCGGCCGATGCGATCCGCCTGGCACACGATGCGCGACCTGATGCGCCCCCGGCCGAACTCGCCCACCTCCTCGGCACCTACGGCGTGCCCGTTGACCCCGTGGCGGTCGCCCTGGTCCTCGGCCACAAGCCCGCCGAGTACGAGGTGCGTCGACCTGATGCGCCCGCGCATCAGCAGGTCAGCGACCCTGTCACCGCCCTGGAGCCGGTCACGATGGAGGCCGCCGTCGTCGAGGCCGCATCCGCCCTCGGCCCCGACGCATCAGCCCGCGAGATCGCCGAGCACGTGGCCCAGAACCGGCGCCTGGTCGTCACCGAGCCCTACGTGCGCACCGCCCTGTCACGCGCCGCGAAGAAGCCCCAGCCGGAGACCCCGGCCAAGCCGATGGAAGGCGGATACGCCTGATGGATGCGCAGTCGTCGCCCGGCGGTGACGAACTGCGCACCCGGGCCTACCTCCGCACCCTCCACGCCCGCCCCTTCGGGCACGCCAACGACACTTCGCGAAGGACACCCATGCCCACCCCCGACGAGGAGCCCCGCTGGTGGGCCGTCGGCAAAGACTCACCCGCCGAACAGCCCCAGCCCGACCAGGGGAGCGGCCTACCGCCCGGCTTCCACATCACGGTCACCCCACCGCCGGCACCGCCGCCCGTCGACCCCGGAACCACGGAACGCCGCGCCCGCACCCGCCGTTGGTTCCTCGCCCACGGCGCCGCCGCCGGCATGGGCTGGACCTTCGGCCTCTACGACGCCATGGCCACCTTCTTCAACACCCTCGGCCCCGGGGCACCGGCCGCCGGCCTCGCCCTCGCCGGATTCGGCTGGATCGGCGCCGAGGTCCTGGGGGAGCGGTACGTGCGCATCCTGCCCACCCGCCTCCGCCCGGCCGCCGACTGGGTCTTGCGCATCCCCATGTCCACCGCCCTGCTCGCCACCGCGCTGCACGCGCCCAACCCGTTCCAGTAGGAGTCCTCGTGTACCTCGCAGCAGCCGACGGTGCCGCCTTCGGTGCACTCGGCGCCGGCGGCCTAGCCTTCGCCCTGGCCCTGTTCCTCGTGCTCGGCGTGAAGGGGCAGGGGCGGGTGAAGCTGAAGGACAACCCTGCGATGATCTGCGGGTTTGTCGCCTCCACCGCGTTCAGCGCGGCCGGATCCATCTGGGCCAACCCGGAGAAGATCACCAGCCAGGGCCTGACCGGCCTCGGCGTAGGCCAGGGGAGCGGACCGTTCGGCAACGTCGGCATCGGCGCCGTCGCCCTGGTTCTGCTCATCCTGATGATGTGCTGGAAGATGACCCCCCTGCGCGGAGCGATCCTCGGCCTGATCGCAGGCATCGTCTGGCCGGCCGCAGGCGACGGCACCGTCTGGGCCATGCCGTCCGAACTGGGCGCCGCCGTCCTGATGATGGTGGGCGGCTGACATGCGCATCTGGGTCGCCATCTGGACCGGCTCCAGCGCAATCAGCCGGTTGATCGCCCTCTGGATCGCCGGGGGACCGCTGCTCCGCCTCGCCCTAGTGGCTCTGGCCGCCGGGTTCCTTCGAGGCTGGCCCGGCTGGGACATCACCGTCCCGTCCGTCGCCGTGGGGTGGCTCGTCACCGCCATCGTCCTCGGCCTGCGCCTGCCCAACCCGACCGCATCTGCGGAGCCTGCGCCTCAGCCCTCCTCCCTATAACCATTGGAAGAGGACTACGACGTCATAATCATCGACGGCCCGGCCAGCCTCGGTCTGATCATGGTCAACGGCCTGTACTAAGTGCG
>NZ_JBEXSH010000653.1:0-5234 GCF_040613555.1 Streptomyces sp. NPDC006265 | reverse complement strand
GTGATGACGTTGAAGGAGGCGACGGCCGAGCGGGCGGCTGCGGCGGAGGTGACGAGTTCGCCGGTGGTGGTGAGGGGCACGGGGTCTCCAGGGTCAGGGTTCGAGGATCACCGAGCGCGTCAGGTGGCGCGGGGTGTCGGGGTCCAACCCGCGGGAGGCGGCGACGGCGACCGCGAGCCGGTGAACGCGGACGAGTTCGGCGAGCGGGTCCCGTGCCCCGGCGATCCACAACGCGCCGGTGCCGCGCACCTGTTCGGCGAGCCCGTCCGGTGCGTCGCCCAGCATCCAGGTGGCCGTGCCCTCGGTGCTGAGGCTGATGGGGCCGTGCCGGTACTCCATCGCGGGGTAGGCCTCCGCCCAGGTCAGGGCGGCCTCGCGCATCTTCAGCCCGGCCTCGTTGGCCAGTCCGACGGTCCAGCCGCGCCCCAGGAAGGTGACCTGCCCGCACTCCACGATGCCTTCGGGCAGGGGCTCGGCCAGGGCGATGCGGGCGTCGCTGACGGCGGTGTCGGGGTGGAGGCCGAGGTGAGCGCGGAGCAGGGTGAGGGCCGTGGTCGCGAACCGGGTCTGGACGACGGAGCGTTCGTCTGCGAAGTCCAGGACGGCGAGTGCGTCGGCGGCCGTCCTGACGGGCGTGTCCGGGTCGGCGGTGATCGCGGTGGTCGGGGTGCCGCCCTTCACACGGCCCAGCAGGTCCAGGACCTCGGTCGTGGTGCCGGAGCGGGTGAGGGCGACAACCCGGTCGTAGCGGCGGCCGTGGGGGAACTCGGAGGCGGCGAAGGCGTCGGTCTCGCCCTGGCCGGTGCCCTCACGCAGGGCGGCGGCGGCCTGCGCCATGAAGTACGAGGTGCCGCAGCCGACGATCGCGACCCGCTCCCCCGGAGCCGGCAGCACCTTCACGAACCGGGGCGCCTCCGACGCGGCGCGTGCCCAGCACTCGGGCTGGCTGGTCAGCTCGTCCTCGACATGCGTCATACCGCACCCTCCACTCTGATTGTTCCTGCAAGATATCGCCAGCTTTCGAGCATCATCAAGCATTCGGGCTGGATCGGGTGCGCTAAGGTCGCCGGAGATCGATATGTGGAGGTGCGGATGTCGCGCGACGCCCGCTGGAAGGCGCTGCTGGAACTGCTCGTGGAGCGCGGCCGGCTGGACGTCGAGGACGCGGCGGCGGAGCTCGGGGTGTCGGCGGCGACGATCCGCCGTGACTTCGACGGGCTCGCCGAGCAGCAGATGCTCGTGCGCACCCGGGGCGGGGCGGTCGTGCACGGTGTGTCGTACGAGCTGCCACTGCGCTACAAGACGGCCCGCCGCGCCTCCGAGAAGCAGCGCATCGCCAAGGCGGTGGCGGATCTGGTCGCGCCGGGCGAGGCGGTCGGGCTCACCGGGGGGACCACCACGACCGAGGTGGCCCGGGCCCTGGCCGTGCGCGGGGATCTGGCGTCGGGGTCGCCCGCGCTGACCGTGGTGACGAACGCACTGAACATCGCGGGTGAGCTGGTCGTGCGGCCCCAGTTCAAGATCGTGCTGACCGGCGGAGTGGCCCGGCCCCAGTCGTACGAGCTGGTGGGGCCCCTCGCGGACGGGGTGCTCGGGCAGATCACGGTCGATGTGGCGGTGCTCGGCGTGGTCGCCTTCGACGTGACGCACGGCGCCGCGGCGCACGACGAGGCGGAGGCCGCGATCAACCGGCTGCTGTGCGAGCGGGCGGAGCGGGTGGTGGTGGCCGCGGACTCCAGCAAGCTCGGGCAGCGGGCGTTCGCCCGCATCTGCGCGGCCGAGGCGGTGGACACGCTGGTCACGGACATGGCGGCCGACGCGGAGCGGGTGCGGGGCTTCGAGGAGGCCGGGCTGCGGGTCATCACGGTCTGAGGGCGACGGCCTGACAGCGACGTCTGGCAGCGGCCGTGCGGCGGCGACGGTCCGGCAGCGGCTGTCCGACAGCGACAGTCTGACTGCGGCCGTCCGACAGCGGCCGTCCGTCGCCGGTTCTAGGCTGGGGCTGAGGCGCCTACCGGGCAGGGAGGCCGTCATGGGCGAAGCCGCACAGGACCGGGGCATGCCGGGTGGCCGACGCTATGTGCCGATCGCCGAGCACGGGCTGATCGGCGATCTGCGCAGTGTGGCCCTGGTGGGGACCGACGGCACCATCGACTGGTACTGCTGCCCGGCGTTCGACGCGCCGAGCGTGTTCGCCTCGATCCTGGACGCCGAGCGCGGCGGTTGCTTCGAACTGGCGGCGACGGTACCGGCGCGGACCAAGCAGTTCTACTTCCCCGACACCAACGTGCTGATCACCCGGTTCTTCACCGAGGACGGGGTCGGCGAGGTGCAGGACTTCATGCCGGTCGGCGGCGGGCCGGCCGAGGCCGAGCGGCACCGGCTGATCCGGCGGGTGGTGTGCGTACGCGGTTCCATCCCGTTCCGGACGCGCGTGGCGCCGCGGTTCGACTACGGCTCCCTGCCGCACACCGTCCGGCTGACCGGCGACACCGCGGTGTTCGAGGCTGAGCGCATGGCACTGGCGCTGACCGCGACCGTGCCGCTGGAGTCCGACGGGCCCGACGTGCGCGCCGACTTCAAACTCTCCGAGGGCGAGACGGCGGTCTTCGCGCTGGACAAGGTCGGCGGCGATGTGACGCCCCGCCGGTGTGCGCGCACGGAGGCCGAGGAGCAGTTCGCGGCGACGGTGGCGTACTGGCGGCGCTGGCTGTCGGCGTCCCGGTACAAGGGCCGCTGGCGGGAGATGGTGCACCGCTCGGCCCTGACGCTGAAGCTGCTCACTTACGCGCCGACCGGGGCGATCGTGGCCGCGCCGACGACGAGCCTGCCCGAGGAGCTGGGCGGCGAGCGCAACTGGGACTACCGCTACGTGTGGGTGCGCGACGCGGCGTTCTGCGTCTACGCCCTGCTGCGACTGGGCTTCACCGGCGAGGCCGAGGCGTTCATGGACTTCGTGACCCGGCACATCAGCCCGGGCGACGGAAAGCACTCCGGCCCGCTGCAGATCATGTATGGCATCGACGGCCGCACCGAGCTGCCCGAGCGCACCCTCGACCATCTGGAGGGCCACCACGGATCGGCGCCGGTACGGGTCGGCAACGCGGCGGCCGACCAGCTCCAGCTCGACATCTACGGCGCGCTGATCGACTCCATCTACCTCTACGACAAGTGGGCCAAGCCCATCTCCAGCGGCCACTGGGACGACGTGTGCGCACTGGTGGACTGGGTGTGCACGCACTGGGACCAGCCCGACGAGGGGATCTGGGAGACGCGGGGCGGGCGCAGGAACTTCCTGTACTCACGGCTGATGTGCTGGGTGGCGATCGAGCGGGCCATCCGGATGGCCAACCGGCGCGGCCTGCCCGCCGACCTGCCGCGCTGGCGGGAGTGCCGCGACAGGATCTACCGGCGGATCATGAGCCGGGGCTGGTCCGAGGAGCGCGGGGCCTTCGTCCAGCACGAGGACGGCGACGTGCTGGACGCGGCGGTGCTGATGATGCCGCTGACGAAGTTCATCGCCCCCACCGACCCGAAGTGGCTGTCGACGCTGGACGTGCTCTCCGAGGAGCTGGTGTCCGACTCGCTGGTCTACCGCTACAACCCCCGCTCCAGCCCCGACGGGCTGCGCGGCGACGAGGGCACGTTCTCCATCTGCTCGTTCTGGTACGTCGAGGCCATGGTGCACGCGGGCCGGATCGACGAGGCGCGCCTGGCCTTCGAGAAGATGCTGACGTACGCCAACCACCTCGGTCTGTACGCCGAGGAGATCAGCCACACCGGGGAGCAGCAGGGCAACTTCCCGCAGGCCTTCACGCATCTCGCGCTGATCAGCGCGGCCTTCAACCTGGACCGGGCGCTCGGCTGACGCTCAGTGCCCGTGTGCGTCGTCCGCATGCCCCTCGGCGGTACCGGAGTCGGCCGCTCCCCCGGCGCGGACGGTGAACGCCGCCGTGTGGACCTTGCCGTCGTGCCGGAAGTCCAGGAACAGGCGGTAGGCGCCGGCGCTGGGTGCGGTGGCTGTGAACGAGATGTCCGGTCCGGGCCGGGTCGCACCGTCGCCGGGTTCGCCGTTCGGGTGGACGTGCAGGTAGGCGAGGTCGCCGGAGCGCAGGGCGACCAGGTGGCCGTACGCGCCGAGGTAGGGCTGGAGGTCGGTGACGGGCTTGCCCTCGCGGGATACCCTCAGTTTCAGCTCGCTCGCCTTGCCCGGGTGCGGGGCGCCGGACAGCTTCACGTCGTAGCCGTCGACCCGGGCCGTGGTGCTCGCCGGCGGCAGGGGCCGGGCCTCGTACGGGCCGGAGGCGGCGAGGTCCGCGCCGAGGGTGAGGTTCTCGGCGTCCTTCCCGGCCGGGGTGAAGTCGGCGAAGACGCGGTAGCCGCCCGCGCGGGGCAGGTCCACGGGGGTGCTCCAGGTGCCGCCGGCGGCGCGGGTGGGGTGCAGGTGGCGGTAGGTGACCAGGTCGCGTGAGGCCACGATGAGGTGCAGTTCCTTGTCGTGTTGGCGCTGGTAGGCGGTGACCGCTCGGCCGCGGGTGTCCCGGACGGTGAAGCGCAGGTCGGCTTGTTTGCCCGCGGTGACGCGCGGGGTCTGGAGATCGAGGGCGTAGCCGCTCTCGGAGATCTGCAGTCCGCCGGCGGGGGGCGTGTCGTGTCCGGCGCGGCCGCCGCCCTCCGCCTGCTCCGGTGTGGGCCGGGTGCGCCCGTCCCCGTGCTTCGCAGGGCTGTCGGCGACGACGGGGTCGATGCCCTGTCCGACGCCGTAGGCCGCGCCGAAGGTCGCTGCCAGGGCGGCGGCGAAGGTGGTGATCCTCAGTCCGGTGTTCATGGCCGTGGCTCCTTCAGATACCGGGCCTCCCGCACGATTGCGGGGCCTTCATACAGTTCACCATACCCCTGGGGGGTATTAGGTCACGTCACTCCGACGCTTGCATCGTATACCCCCATGGGGTATACCTGAAGTCGACGCGGGAATACCCCCGCCCCGTATTCACCACATCTGTTGAATCGCCCCGAGGAGGCACCCGATGCCCGCCACCGCCTACGCCGTCTCCGGCATGTCCTGCGGCCACTGCAAGACCACGCTCACCAAGGTCATCGGCGAGCTGACCGGCGTCAGCGGTGTCGAGGTCGACCTCGACAGCGGCCACCGCACCCGCACCAAAACCCCCCCGCCCCAACACCCACTCGTATCCTAGGTTGTGGAGTAGTACGCCTACTAAAATACCACGGGG
>NZ_JBEXSH010000652.1:0-5240 GCF_040613555.1 Streptomyces sp. NPDC006265 | reverse complement strand
AGGCCATGGAGGCGCGTCTGCGCAGCATGTGGACGGCGGGGCCACTGCCGGTGTCCTTCAGGAGCATGACGGTGGCCGCGCGCTTCGGGGTCACCGGGGTGAGGGTGCCGGTCGCGAGTGCGCGGATGCGGTCCGGCCACTCCGGGGGGTACCACTGACCGTTCGCCATGGGCGCGAGGCTATCCCGTGACGGGCGGATGTTCGAGTGGCCCCGGGGACGGAATCCGCAGCTGGGGCCATCGAAGAGGGCGGGGTACGGGGTGCGCGGCTCGGTCCTACGCGAGCTCCACCTGGATCTCGACCTCGACCGGGGCGTCCAGCGGCAGCACCGCGACGCCCACCGCGCTGCGCGCGTGCACGCCCTTGTCG
Source organism: Streptomyces sp. NPDC006265 (assembly GCF_040613555.1). Taxonomy (NCBI): domain Bacteria; kingdom Bacillati; phylum Actinomycetota; class Actinomycetes; order Kitasatosporales; family Streptomycetaceae; genus Streptomyces; species Streptomyces sp. NPDC006265. Next base: position 4,871 of record NZ_JBEXSH010000652.1, on the reverse strand, counting down.
CCGAGGACCTCGCCGAGCAGCTCGCTCGCGCCGTTCAGCACCGCGGGCTGGCCCGTGAAGTCCGAGGCCGAGGCGACGAAGCCGACGACCTTCACCACGCGCGCGATGCGGTCCAGGTCACCGGCGACGGACTTCACGGCGGCCAGGGCGTTCAGCGCACACGTGCGTGCCAGCTCCCTGGCCTCCTCCGGGGTGACCTCCGCGCCGACCTTGCCGGTGACCGGAAGCTTGCCGTCCACCATCGGGAGCTGCCCGGCGGTGTAGACGTACGGGCCGGACTGCACGGCCGGCTGGTACGCGGCGAGCGGCGGGACCACCGCCGGCAGGCTCAGGCCCAGCTCGGCCAGCTTCGCCTCGACGGCGCCCACTACTGCTTCTCCCGCTTCAGGTAGGCCACGAGCTGCTCGGGGTTGTTCGGCCCGGGCACGACCTGGACGAGCTCCCAGCCGTCCTCGCCCCAGGTGTCCAGAATCTGCTTCGTGGCGTGGACGAGCAGCGGCACAGTCGAGTATTCCCACTTGGTCATGCGGCCGACTCTAGCCCCTGGCGGGCAGGGGCCACGCGGCCACCACCGCACCCGTTGTCCACAGCCTCCCGCGTAGCGCGGGCACGGACTGGTTAGGCTCGAATACGTGAGCAGGCTCCAGGTCGTCAGTGGCAAGGGCGGTACCGGCAAGACCACGGTGGCCGCGGCCCTAGCGCTGGCCCTGGCCACGGAGGGGAAGCGGACACTTCTCGTCGAGGTCGAGGGCCGTCAGGGCATCGCGCAGCTCTTCGAAACGGAAGCGCTGCCTTACGAGGAACGGAAAATCGCGGTAGCACCCGGGGGCGGGGAGGTGTATGCCCTCGCCATCGACCCCGAACTGGCCCTTCTGGACTACCTCCAGATGTTCTACAAGCTGGGCAGCGCCGGACGGGCCCTGAAGAAGCTCGGCGCGATCGACTTCGCCACCACCATCGCGCCCGGCCTCAGGGACGTCCTCCTGACCGGCAAGGCGTGCGAGGCGGTGCGCCGTAAGGAGCGCAGCGGGAGGTTCGCGTACGACTACGTCGTCATGGACGCCCCGCCGACCGGGCGGATCACCCGCTTCCTGAACGTGAACGACGAGGTCGCGGGCCTCGCCAAGATCGGCCCGATACACAATCAGGCGCAGGCCGTGATGCGGGTGCTGAAGTCGCCCGAGACGGCCGTGCACCTGGTGACGCTGCTGGAGGAGATGCCCGTCCAGGAGACCGTGGACGGCATCGCCGAGCTGCGTTCGGCCCGGCTGCCGGTGGGGCGGATCATCGTGAACATGGTCCGGCCGGAGGTGTTGGACGAGACGGACCTGGAACTCGTACGGACGGTCCCGCGTTCCACTGTCGCGCGGTCCCTGTCGTCCGCGGGGCTCGGCGGGGCACGGCGCGGCGGGCACGCCGAGCGGCTGGTGGACCCGCTGCTCACGCAGGCCGAGGAGTACGCCGAGCGGTACACGCTGGAGCACGAGCAGCGGGCGGTCCTGGCCGAACTGGGCCTGCCGACGCACGAACTGCCGCTGTTCGCCGAGGGCATGGACCTGGCGGGGCTGTACGAGCTGGCCCGCGAGCTGCGCGAGCAGGGCCTGTCATGAGCCGGCACGGACAGGCACGCGAGCGGGGCGCGGGATGAGCCGGCACGGACAGGGCACGCGAGCAGGGCATGTCATGAGCCAGGACATACAGGCAAGGCCCGTCATGAGTCGGAAGCAGGGGATGTCATGAGTCGTCCGGACCCGGCCCACAGCCACGACCCGGCCCGCCCGCACCTCGCCCCCGCGCGCCTGCTCGACATCGATCCGCTGCTGGAGGACCCGAAGACGCGGATCATCGTCTGCTGCGGCTCGGGAGGGGTCGGCAAGACCACCACCGCGGCGGCCCTGGGCCTGCGCGCGGCGGAGCGGGGCCGCAAGGTGGTCGTCCTGACCATCGACCCGGCCCGCCGGCTGGCCCAGTCCATGGGCATCGACTCCCTGGACAACACCCCGCGCCGGGTGAAGGGCATCGACGACTCCGCGGGCGGCGAACTGCACGCGATGATGCTCGACATGAAGCGCACCTTCGACGAGATCGTCGAGGCGCACGCGGACGGCGAGCGGGCGGCCGCCATCCTGGGCAACCCCTTCTACCAGTCGCTCTCGGCGGGCTTCGCGGGCACGCAGGAGTACATGGCGATGGAGAAGCTCGGGCAGCTGCGCGCCCGGGACGAGTGGGACCTGATCGTCGTCGACACCCCGCCCTCACGTTCGGCGCTGGACTTCCTGGACGCGCCCAAGCGGCTCGGCTCATTCCTGGACGGCCGGCTGATCCGGCTGCTGACGGCACCGGCGAAACTGGGCGGCCGCGCCGGGATGAAGTTCCTGAACGTCGGGATGTCGATGATGACCGGCACCCTCGGCAAGCTGCTCGGCGGTCAGCTCCTCAAGGACGTCCAGACGTTCGTGTCCGCGATGGACACCACCTTCGGCGGCTTCCGCACCCGCGCGGACGCGACGTACAAGCTGCTCCAGGCGCCCGGCACGGCGTTCCTCGTGGTGGCGGCACCGGAGCGGGACGCGCTGCGCGAGGCCGCTTACTTCGTGGAGCGGCTGGCCGCGGAGGACATGCCGCTCGCCGGTCTGGTGCTCAACCGGGTGCACGGCAGCGGAGCCGACCGGCTGTCGGCCGAGCGGGCGCTCGCCGCCGCGGAAAATCTTGAAGAGACCCGCATTGTGGATCAGGAGGGCGGGAAAGCAAGACTTCGTAACTCCCCCGACGCACAGGACAATTCAGACTCTCCCACGCCCAGAACACCAACTCAGGCTCCGGCATCGGCTCCCGAGGGTGGCTCCCCCACCGAAGAAGCCGAGCTTGCCGAGGACACCGAGCGGTCCGTCGACCAGCTCACCGCGGGCCTGCTGAGGCTGCACGCCGATCGCATGCAGCTGCTCTCCCGTGAGCAGCACACGCGTGACCGCTTCACCGCGCTCCACCCCGAGGTGGCCGTGACGGAGGTGGCCGCGCTGCCCGGCGACGTGCACGACCTCACGGGACTGCGCGACATCGGCGACCGGCTCGCGGCCGACGAGCGCGAGCTGCCCGACCCCTCCGACCAGCCGGAGCCGCCCGCGGCGAGGGCCTGAGGCGCGTACCCGAGGCGCGTGCCTGGAGGACAACCCGGCGAGGGCGCAGGGCTCGTGGCGAGGGCGAAGAACCCGTACGCGAAGAACCCGTGGGTGATGGCGAAGGGCCCTGGCAGGGCCCTCAGACCTGGAGCTGGGGAGCTCCCCGAAGGGACTCCTCAGCTCGCCCCTCAGCTCACCGCTGCGTAATTCCCGTACATCTCGTCGTCGTCGAGGGGCAGAACACCGCACCCCCGCTCGTACTCCGTACGCGCCGTCTCCAGCAGCCGGCGCCAGGAGGTCACAGTGGGACGCCTGCGCAGCAGTGCGCGGCGCTCCCGCTCCGTCATGCCTCCCCACACGCCGAACTCGACGCGGTTGTCGAGCGCGTCGGCCAGGCACTCCGTGCGCACCGGGCATCCGGTGCACACCGCCTTGGCCCTGTTCTGCGCTGCTCCTTGAACGAACAGTTCGTCCGGATCGGTAGTGCGGCAGGCCGCCTGCGCACTCCAGTCGACTACCCAGCCCATACCGGCGCCGTCCTCTCCCGAATCGAGGCTCCCCCACGGCGGCAAGCGGCATATTCACCGCCGCCAGTTGAGGACGTTACGGAAGGTGGGCACAGCGCAACACCCCCAGCGGGCCCAATCTTGAATGGCCCGAACGGACTATGGGTAAGCGGCAGATCACCCGGGGGAGTGAGCTGGCGACATACGTAACCTTCCCGACAAACCGGGACAGTTCAGTTGCGTCACATGGGACGCCGTATGACACACCAGACGGATTCGGACACGGCCCCACCAAAAAAGTTGCGGAACACCCGGAACGATTCGGGGTCGCCGGACGTATTGATACGTGACCTCACTGCTGTGACAGTTGAGAGCAGCTTAGGCCAAGGCCTATACGCCTGTCCGGCGAATGAGAACGTAGGCTGCCCTCATGCCAAAGAAGCGCTCGGGCGGTGGTCTGTCTCCCACGCAGCAGGCCGCCAAGTTCCTCGGTGTCAGTGTCCTCGCGGGAGCCGTGCTGGCCGGCATCGCACTCCCGGCGGTGGGCGCGCTGGGACTTGCGGCCAAGGGATCGGTCGAGAGCTTCGACGAGCTCCCCGCCAACATGAAGACCCCGCCGCTCAGTCAGCGCACCACGATCCTCGACGCCGACGGCGACCAGATCGCCACGGTCTACTCGCGCGACCGCACGGTTGTCCCCCTCAAGGACGTCTCGCCGTACATGCAGAAGGCGATCGTCGCGATCGAGGACTCGCGCTTCTACCAGCACGGCGCGGTCGACCTGAAGGGCGTCCTGCGCGCCCTCAACAAGAACGCGCAGACCGGCGGAGTCTCCGAGGGCGCCTCCACCCTGACGCAGCAGTACGTGAAGAACGTCTTCGTCGAGGAGGCGGGCGACGACCCGACGAAGGTCGCGCAGGCCACCCAGCAGACCATCGGCCGCAAGATCCGCGAGCTCAAGTACGCGATCCAGGTCGAGGAGGAACTGGGCAAGAAGAAGATCCTCGAGAACTACCTGAACATCACGTTCTTCGGCCAGCAGGCCTACGGCGTCGAGGCTGCCGCCCAGCGCTACTTCTCCAAGTCCGCCAAGGACCTGAACGTCCAGGAGGCGGCGCTCCTCGCCGGCATCGTCCAGTCGCCGAGCCGGTACGACCCGGTCAACGACGAGGCGGAGGCCACCAAGCGCCGCAACACCGTGCTGCGGCGCATGGCGGCCGTCGGCGACATCTCCCGGGCGCAGGCC
>NZ_JBEXSH010000651.1:0-5257 GCF_040613555.1 Streptomyces sp. NPDC006265 | reverse complement strand
GGCGAGCCGGTCGGCCAGGGCCGCCAGCACGTGCGCCGCGCGCAGCCGCTCGCCGTCGGCGGGCGGGGCAGGCGGTGCCAGGCTCCTCATGGGCGGCCGGGGCATGCCCATGAGGACGGGAAGCGCGGCCGACAGTCGCCGCACGGTGTCAGCCGGGTCGGCCAGCACCGCCAACTCCACCGGGCTGCGGTGGGCCTCCTCCGGGTCGTCGGTGATCACGGCGAGCCGGGTACCGGGTTCTACGTAGGGGCCCTGCTCGTACGGATACTGCCGGAACACCGGTGCCCCCACGGCCAGTACGGCGTCGTGTCCGGCCAGCGCCGCCCGCAGCCGCGACCGGGCCGAGGGCAGGTGCCCGGCGAAGAGCCGGTGATCCTGCGGGAAGCCTGCCCGGGCCCCGAACGACTCCTGCCACACCGGGCAGTCCAGCCGTTCCGCCAGCGCCGTCAGGCTCCTCCACCCCTGCGGCGAGTCGTTCCCGGCGCCCGCCACCAGGCACGGTGCGGTGGCCCCGCGCAGCATCTGGGCGAGTGCGTCGACCGCCGGGCCGTCGGCGCTTCGGGTCCCGTGCAGTGCCGCCGGTGCGGCCAGGACCGCGTCCGGGTCCGCCTCGGCATGCCAGTCGTCCATCGGTACGACCACCACCGCGGGGCCCCGTCCGTTCCGCGCCTCGTGCCACGCCCGGGCGATCGCACCCGGCACGTCCTGCGCCCGCGCCGGGGTGTGCTGCCACACCGGGTACTCTCCGGCCAGCCCGTCCAACCGCCCGGTCAGGAATGGCTCATGGGCGAGGTGCCGCCGGTCCTGCTGGCCGACGATCACCACCAGCGGCGCCCGGTTCGCCCGCGCGGTCGCCAGCGCGCTCACGGCGTTGCCGTACCCGGCGGTCGTATGCAGCAGCACCAGCGCCGGCCGACCGCTCTTCAGCGCGTACCCGGTGGCCATACCCACCACCGAACCCTCGTGCAGTCCGAGGACGAACTCGATATCGGCCGGCAGGTCGGCGAGGAAGCCGACCTCTGTCGAACCCGGATTGCTGAACAGGGTCGTGAGTCCGTACTGGCGCAGGACCTCAAAGGTCGCGTCCCTGATCGTCTGGGCCGTTCTGGCTGTTGCCACGCGGTCCCCCTTTCGGACTTTCGGAACGCGACGCTAGGCGCGGCCACCGTGGTCGGACCACAGGCGAGTTCACTATGCGAGATCCCCGCGAACGCCTTGCCTTCCCCTCAGCAATGGGCTCCGCGGGAGGGGGCACCTCCCGGCCGAAGGCCGGGGGAGAGTCCGGCGCAGCCGTCCCGAAGCGGGCGAAGCGCCCGCGACGCGGCGGCAGAGGAAAGGGTCAGCCGACGCCCGGCAGGACCGCCCCCGTGGACAGAGCCGTGTGCAGACGCCCGGTGATCACCCGAGTGGTGTCGAGGACGGCATCGATCTCGGCGGGACCGGGGCGTTCGACGGTGAACACGATGGAGACGGATGCGACGGCGTTGCCGGAGGGTGAGACGACAGGGGCGGAGAGGGAGCCGAGGCCGAGGACGACCTCGCTGCGGCTGGTGGCGTAGCCGGCGGCGCGGGCCCGGGTGATCTCGGGGCGTTCGTCGTCGCGCGGGGGTTCGGCGGCGAGCATGGCGATGCCGGGAGAGCCGAGGGTGAGGGGGTGCCGGTCACCTGGGGTGTAGACGGTGCGGGAGCGGACGCTCTCCACCTCGACGGAGACGAGAGTGACCGCCTCGTCACCGTCGCGGACGACGAAGAAGGCGGTCAGCCCGACGCGGGCGGCGAGCTTGGCGATCTCGGGTTTGGCGATTCGCTGGAGTACGGGGAGCGTGCGGCGGCCCAGTGACTGGGCGCGCGTGCCGAGCACGTATCCCTGCGGGGTGTGCGCGATCAGGCGGTGGTCCTGGAGGGTGCGCAGCAGGCGGTAGATGATCGACCGGTGCAGCCCCATCCGCTGACTCAGCTCGGCCAGCGACAGCGGCTCGTGCGACAGCGCGATCAGCTCAAGCAGCCGCAGCCCCCGGTCCAGGGTCTGAACGGAGGGTCTGAGGGCGTCCGGCTCGCCCGGTTCGCTTCCGCTTCCTCGCGCTTCGCCCATACCGTCACCTTACGCGCCTTCCGAATCCTCCAGCTCGGAGAAGGTTGCCTCGGTCACCCCCGGCAGGACCGCTCGGCGTGGCTCGTGATGGTGGACTTGGTGATCATGCGGCCGTCCGGTCCGTGGATCCGGGAACAGCCGCCGTCGGCGGACAGCAGGCGGCGTTGCTCGAGTCGCACGACGGACCCGACTTCATCGGACCGTAGACGCGGGGTCCCAGCTGGTGAACGAGCCGTTTCGCCATGAGAGAGGCGGACGAACCGTCTTGTTTCATCACCGTTCCACAACGGCGTCGCCGCCGTTTCTCATATCGAATCCATGCACTGTGCACCGGCTCCGCGCAGCCCTACGTTCACCGCGTCGTCACTAGGAGCCGGGAGTCACCGCATGAACCACTCCGCGCAGCAGCCGAAGAACCAGCCGAACAGACGAACCGTCCTGCGGGCCCTCGGGCTCGGCGCCGCCACCGCGGGCGCCGCGCCGCTGATCGCCGCCTGTGGCGGGGGCCTGAAGGGCTCCGGATCCTCGTCCGGCGACGTCATCAAGATCGGTTACGTGAGCCCGCGCACCGGTGCGTACGCGGCCTTCGCCGAGTCCGACGAGTACATCCTCAAGCAGGCCAGAGCAGCCTTCGCCAAGGGCATCAAGTACGACGGCAAGACCTACAAGGTGCAGATCCTCGACCGCGACACCGGCTCCGACCCGCAGCAGGCGGCGACGATCGCGAACGAACTGATCTCCCAGCAGGGCGTGGACCTGATGCTGGTCACGTCGACGCCGGAGACCGTGCACCCAGTCGCCAACAAGTGCGAGAGCGAGGGCGTGCCCTGCATCTCGACCATCGAGCCCTGGCAGTCGTACTTCTTCGGACGTGGCGGCAACCCGCAGAAGCCGTTCACGTACACGTACCACTTCTTCGACGGCATCGAGCACGTCGTCACCGGCGAGAGCGACATCTGGCGGATGTTCGACACCAACAAGAAGGTCGGTGTCCTGTGGCCGAACGACGCCGACGGCGGCGCGTTCCGCGACAAGAAGACCGGCTTCCGCGCGCAGGCCGGGGCCAAGGGCTTCACCTTCGTCGACCCGGGCGCCTACGAGGACGGGACGAAGGACTTCTCGTCGATCATCGCGACGTTCAAGAAGGAGGACGTGCAGATCCTGGCGGGTGTGCCGACGCCGCCGGACTTCGCGACCTTCTGGACGCAGGCCGCCCAGCAGGGCTTCAAGCCGAAGGTGGTCACCATCGCCAAGGCCATCCTCTTCGAGTCGTCGGTCGCCTCGCTGCCGAACGGCCTGGGCGACGGACTGTGCACGGAGAGCTGGTGGCTGCCGCAGTTCCCGTTCAGCTCCAGCCTGACCGGGCAGACCTCGCAGCAGCTCGCCGACGACTACGGGAAGTCCGCGCAGGCCAAGGGCCGCAGGTGGAACCAGGCGCTCGGCTTCAACCACGCCCTGTTCGAGATCGCGGACAACGTCCTGCGGCACGCGAACCCCAAGGACAAGAAGGCTGTCGCCAACCGGATCGGAAAGACCAGCCTGGACACGGTCATCGGCCGCGTCGACTGGACCGCGGGCGGCGCGGCCAACCCGGTCAAGAACGTCGCCGCCATCCCGGTGGTCAGCACCCAGTGGGTCAAGGGCAGTGGCGGCGCGTACGACCTGAAGATCGTCGGCAACACGCTGATCCCCGAGGCCAAGATCGACATGAAGGCCCGGGAGCTGTGACGGCGCCGGCGCTCCAGCCGCTGCTGGAGGTCGAGCACCTGGCCGTCAGCTTCGGGGCCCTCAACGTCCTGGAGGACGTCGAGCTGGCGGTCCCGCGCGGCCAGGCCGTCGGCATCGTCGGCCCGAACGGGGCCGGCAAGTCGACGCTGCTGAGCGCCATCTCGGGCGTCGAGCCCGTCACCCGGGGCACCGTACGGCTCGGCGGCCGCGACGTCACCCGCGCCTCCGCCGCCCAGCGGTGCCGGCTCGGGGTCGGCCGGTCCTTCCAGATCCCCCGCCCGTTCGGGGATCTGACGGTCTTCGAGAACGTCCTGGTCGGCGCCCAACGCGGGGCCGGGCTGCGCGGGGCCCACGCCCGCGAACAGGCCCTCACCGCGCTGGAGACCACCGGCATGCTCCCGGTCGCCAACAAGCCGGCCGGCGGCCTGCCGCTGCTCGGCCGCAAGCGCCTGGAGCTGGCCCGGGCCCTGGCCACCGCCCCCGAGCTGCTCCTGCTCGACGAGATCGCAGGCGGCCTCACCGAGAGCGAGGCCGACGAACTGGTCGGCACCGTCCTGTCGCTGAAGGAGGCCGGCGTGACCATCCTGTGGATCGAGCACGTCGTCAAGGCCCTGGTCCAGGTCGTGGACCGGTTGGTCTGCCTCGCGTATGGCCGCATCCGCGTCGACGGCGACCCGCACGAGGTCCTCGCCAGCCCCGAGGTCGCCGAGGTCTACCTGGGAGGTACGCCAGCATGAGCAGGCCACTGCTGCACCTCGATGCGATCGATGCTGGATACGGGGACTTCCAGGCTCTTTTCGGCATCACCCTCGACGTCGCCGAAGGCGAACTCCTCGCCCTTGTCGGTGCCAATGGCGCCGGCAAGTCCACCCTGCTGCGGACCGTCGCCGGGGCTCTCAAGCCCTTCAGCGGAACCGTCCGCTTCGACGGGGAGGACGTCACCGCCCTCCCCGACATCCACCGCTCCCGCAAGGGCATCGGCCTCGTCCCCGAGGGGCGGCGGCTCTTCCCGTCCCTCACCGTCGAGGAGAACCTCCGGGTCGGCGGCGCCACCGGCCGCAAAGGCCCGTGGGACCTGAAGAAGGTGTACGAGATGATGCCGCTCGTCGCCGACCGCCGCACTCGCAAGGCCGCCCGCCTCTCCGGAGGCGAGCAGCAGGCCGTCGCCATCGGCCGCGCCCTGATGGGCAACCCCCGCCTGCTGCTGCTCGACGAGGTGTCGCTCGGCCTCGCGCCGCTGGTCGTCGAGCAGCTCTACACGGCGCTTCCCGGCATCCGCACCGAGGGCACCACCGTCGTCCTCGTGGAGCAGGACCTGACCCGCACCTTCGCGGTCGCCGACCGCATCGCCTGCGTCCTGGAGGGCCGCGTCGTCCTGACCGCCCCGTCCGCCGCCGGCGCCGATGTCGCGGACCTCGGGGACGCGTCCGCCGACGA
>NZ_JBEXSH010000650.1:0-5258 GCF_040613555.1 Streptomyces sp. NPDC006265 | reverse complement strand
AGCCCGGTGGAACCAGGAAGCCCGGCGGGACCAGGAAGCCCGGCGGGACCACGAAGCCCGGCGGGACCAGGAAGGGAAGCGCAGATGGCCGAAGCCGCTCCGGAGGACGCGCAGGGCATTCTGCTGCACGGTGCCCCCAGTGGGGAGAGCTGGGCCTACGTCGCCTTCTCGCTGAGTCCCGTGCCGCTGCCCGGCGGCCTCTACCCGGAGTTCTCCGAAGCCCGGCGCAGAGCCGGCCGGGTCGCCGCCGAGCGGACCTGGCTCGCGGCACTCTGGACGGATCGCACCACTGCCCGCTGGGATCTGCGGTTCATCAGCGACCCGGTGAGCGGACGTATCGAAACCGTCGTCATCGCCCAGTTGTACGGCGCCGACCCGGCAGCCGCGGTCCGGGCCGCGCGGGACGCGCTTCCCGCCCTGGCGCGGTTCCCGGCGCACGTGACGGCGACCCGGATCGAGGACACCGCGGAGATCGCGCGTCTGCTCGCTCCGTTCGTACCGGGGTGGGGCGCGATCGCCGAGATCCGCAAGCGCATCACCTGCCGGACCCTGACCCGCCTCTGGGGCGCGGAGCGGATCGCGACCGCGGTCTCCCGGTTCGACGCCCCTGAGCCTTCCTGGGACCGGGTGTGGACCCAACTGGCCGCGGAGCCGCGGCGGACCGTGGTCAGCGTGTGCCTCGAACCGTGCTCCGCTCCGCCCGGCCTCACCGAGGGCCTGACGATGAGAGCGCAGGTGTTCGGGACCCTCGCCGCGCCGGGACAGCCCGACCCGATATACGGGGGTCCCGTGCCGGGCGACCCCTTCGCGAAGGAGGCGCACGGTCTGTACGACGAGGCCTCGCGGCGCTACACCGGGCGGCTGCACCGGGCGCGCGTCTCGGTCGCCGTCGAGGGCGAAGCCCCGGTGTCCGACGTCCTGACCGGTCTCATCAGCCACACCGTGGCGCCGGCGAGCTCAGGAGCGGTCGTCGTCCGCCCGACGGGCTGGGAGGAACATCAGGTGGCCTGCGGCAACCTGATGGGCGTCAACCGGGACTGGCAGCCGGAGGCCTACTGGCAGGAGGTTCCCGCGTTCCTGCGGACTTTGTCCGTGGGGCAACTGTGGCTGAGCGATCCGGGAACGGTGACGGCCCTCGCCGACCTCGTGGACGCCGACGAGGCGGCCGCCGTCTTCCGCCTGCCCCACGAGGAGCCCGGCGAGCCCGAACTCTTCGCGCTGCGGCCAGGCGTGACGCACATGCCCAGCCACGGAGCACCCGCCGGCAGCACCGACGCCGGCTGGACCGACTTCGGCTCCGGCGTCTGACCGCCGAACCCCGGTCCCGCAACGACCCGACCGACGAACAGGAGCCACTGGACATGCCCGCAGCACCCGCGTCCCAGCCGCCGGAGAACGCACTGACCTTCGCCTTCCCCGGAACGCAGGCCCAAGCCGACTCCCTGAACCGGGACTTGGCGGAGTGGATCAACGCCACGGACCAGCTGGGCGGCAGCGCGAGTCTGCGCACCCAGCCGCCCGCCCCCGGCGAGCAGGGCGATGTCGCCGTCGCCGTGGACATCATCAACGCCTCCGCGGCGATGATCGCGGCAGTCACCAACACCTTCTTCCTCTGGTTGCAGCAACGGCGGCCGACCTACCGGCGGATCGAGTTCGAGGTGGTGCGGCCCGACGGCACCCGGGTCAGCGGCGCGGTCGACGACGAGGCCCGACTGCCCGAGGTCATGGCCCAACTGTCCGGGTTCGTCGTCGCACCACCCGGAGGGGACGGATGACCTGGGCCGTCTGGCGCCCCGGCCCCGCCGCCGCGTACGCGCTGCTCGTCGGCACCGGTCGGCACGTCCGCCCCAGCTCCCTGTCCTGCATACCCCAGGCCGTGACCGCGACCCGAGCCCTCGGGGCCGCCCTCAGTGGCGACCAGGGCGTGTTCGACGCGCGCCGGACCACGGTGGTCCTGGACCCCGCCGACACACGGCAGGTACTGGATCCCCTGCGCCGTATGGTCCGGGAACCGAACGTCGACCTGCTGCTCTTCTCCTACTGCGGCCACGGACTGCTCGGCCGGAACGACCGTCTCTGCCTGGCCCTCACCCCCTCCGGCCAGGACGGCGGCGGGGGCGATCCGAGCCCGGCCCTGCCGTTCACCGAAGTCGCCAGCCTGATGCGGGAGTCGTCGGCGAGACACAAGGTCGCGATCCTCGACTGCTGCTTCTCCGGCCGCGCACTCGGCCCGGACGGTCACGGCATCCACCTGCTCACCGCGTGCGGCCCCACCCTGAAGGCCCTGTTCCCGCCCGAGGGAACACTGACGGGTTTCACCGGGGAACTGCTCAGGATCCTCTACGAGGGCATACCCGACGGGCCCCGCCATCTCGGTCTCTCCGCCCTCTACGACCGGCTGGCGGTGGTCCTGCCGACCACCCCGGCACCGCAGGCGGGGATCATCCCCACCGGATACCCCACGCCCCACCAGCAGACCGTCGAGGGGTCGGGCCACATCGCGCTGGCGGTCAACCCGGCCTACGACACCCACCGGACCCTGGCGGGACTGCGTGCCCGGGGCGCCTTCGCGCAGCGGCTCAAGAATCTCACCGAGCCGTCACCCGGCAACCTCGTGCCCGACCCGGCCAGGTTGCCGCAACTGGTTCACGTCCTGGCCGATCTGGCCCGGGACGCGGTCGAGGTCCTGGGGCCGCTCGACGACTTCAGCATCGACGCCCGCCGCAACCACGCCGTCATGACCGGTGCCGCCGGATTCCCCGACCAGGCCGCGGCCCTGCTGTCCGCCCTGGTCGACGCCCTCCGTGCGAAGTCGTCCAGCCACCGGGCCCTCCCCGGAGCGGAACATGCCCTGGCCCACTGGAGCCGAGAGCTCTCCCGCAGTGGCCACGCGGGAGTGTGACCCGCTCATCGTGCCTCGGGCGCCGGGGAAGCGACGGTACCTGGGGGACGGCCGGTGGAGGCGGTCTCGAGCACGCGGGACGGTCATGACCCGGGGTGCGTGGCGTTCGCGGGGGGGATTCTCTCAGGGCCCAGCGCGCCGATGATGCGGGTCAGGTCGGCTCACGCGGTCCTGGCGCACCTGGCGCACCACCGGGTGACATGGCGACGGCGACCATGACCGGCGCCCTCGGGCACACCCGCCCCCTCCGCCGGCCGGAGGAACTGGCCGGAACACGGTGCTCCGGGAAGCCGTGACGAACGCCGGGTGGGGGGACAGCCGTACCCACTACCGCGATGCCCACTTGCGCGCCCGCGAGACAATGGACGGTGGCCCACTCCACCGGGCGGGCCAGCGCGACGTACGAGGAGGAGAAGACATGGCGGAGCCCACGCCGCGTCGGAACGAATCGCGGCTACGCCCCGCGCCCCTGCTCTTCGAGCCTGCGGAGGCGGCCTCCGACCCTGAGCACTTCTTCGACCTCGAGTCGATCGACGACCCCCGGGCCCTGCTGGCCCGGGCGACGGAGCTGACGCTGGCGTTCCGGGCCGCGGCGGACCGGGCGGTGGAGTTCCAGGCGATGGCGGCGGCGCAGCTGGCCGATCCGCGCAGGTTCGACCGGCTGACGACGGCGGACATCTCCGAGCGGGCGGAGTGGACCGAGGACTACGCCAAGAAGATGGTCGAGTTCGGACGGGATCTGATGCGGGGCGACGCCGAGGGCCGGGGACCCGGCGACTCCGCCTGACACGGCAAGGCGCCACCTCTTCCCGATCACCTGGCATATGCCAGGCGGGCAAGATACTCCCTCCCACCTCCTCCTGTCCCGATTTCCCGCAACCCTCGGGAACCGGGCGCTCACGGCGGGTATACCTGGGTGCCATGAGCAGCGCATGGAACGCCTCCGATGTCACCCCGGACGGGGCCGCCTGGCTCGCCTCGGCAGGAACGTATCCGCGAAGCACGCTCGCCCTGTGGGAGGAGCGGCCGGACGCCCCTGTGGTGCTGCCCTGCGGGTCGGTCTTCGACGTGGTCAGCGCGCCCGCGCTGTTCGGCCGGCGGATGCTCGACCGGCTGTGGGACGACGGTGCCGGGTCGGGCCCGGTCGCGCAGTTCCGTGGGCGGATGCTGCTGTTCGCCGCCCCGGGGACGGCTCAGCGGCTCCCCGCGCTACTGGAGTGGGAGGAGTGGGGCGCACGGGACGGCAGGGAAACCACCCGTACGGACGCCGTACCTCCGCTGTTGTGTCACGGCACCGGCGACGCGGTGACCGTCCCGGCCCCGGCGGAGACCACCTCCCTCACCGTCCCGGCCCCGCCGGAGAGCATCGCCCCCGCCACTCCGCCGCCCGCCGGGACCACCGCCCCCGCCCGTTCCGCTCCCCGCTGGCTCGTCGCCCCGGACACCCGTCAGCCCTGGCTCCCCGGCCCCGAAGTACTGCTCTGGGCGGCCGTCCGGGCGGCCCGCTCGGCGGTGCGGATTTCGATTTTTCCTCCCGCCGACCAGGATGCTAAGGTCTACGACGTCAGCAGGCGCCGCTAGCTCAGTTGGTTAGAGCAGCTGACTCTTAATCAGCGGGTCCGGGGTTCGAGTCCCTGGCGGCGCACTGTAACGGTGGCGGCTTGTGTTCGCAGACAACGCGAACGAAGCCGCCACTGTCGTTTCTGCACGGCTTCGCCGCGCGCCGTGGGGGCTTCGCCACCCACACCCCCGCCTCTCGCCGTTACACCGCCGCCCTCTCAGCGCCCCACCGCGATCTTCACCGTCCACGCCCCCGAAGGCGTACGCCCCTCCACCTCCACCCGCACTCCCTCCCCCGGCACCGTGAAGCTCTCCCCGATGCCGATCGGCGCGTCCGCGAGGGGCGGGTAGACGGAGTCCTCCCAGCACGCGTCGGTGCGCGGATGAGCGTCGATCACCTCGATGGGTCCGCCCCCGGACTGCGCCCCGCCCCGCACCCGGTACACGAGCACCCCCTGCCGGCACGCGGCCACGTCGTTGCCCGCCGGCCCCCGCGCCTCGAGGGCGAGCACACTGTCGGGCCCCGTCCGCACCACCGCGAGCTTGGTGCCCCGCCCGAGACCGAAGGCCTGTGCCCCCGCGGCCCCCGTCGTCGCCCTCCCCGGCCCCGCCGCCAGCGGCTCCAGGGTCAGCCGGGCCGGCCCGGCTGCCTGCACGCACCGCACCTGCCGCGGATCCAGCCAGCCCAGCTTCCACTTGTGCCAGGCGAAGAGGTCGGGGGCCAGTCCGAACTGGCTGCCCATCAGGTCCCAGTCGCCGACGTGCGTGTCCCAGTCGCCCTTGCCGTCCGCGGGCC
>NZ_JBEXSH010000649.1:0-5262 GCF_040613555.1 Streptomyces sp. NPDC006265 | reverse complement strand
GCGACCGATCACATCTCTTGAGGGAGCTGTCCGACCGCACCGCCGTGGTCGGCCCGGCCCGGCCATGGACTCGTGCGTCCGCCTCGTACGCACGAGCCGTACGCGCGCGCTCCCTCTCCTCTGATATTCGCGACACCGAGGACCACCTGCCCGAGCTGGTGCTGAGCGCCGACGTGGACGCGTTCGCAGACCTGCGTGCCCGAGCCCTCGCGCCGTTGCGGACCTTGCCTGTCGCAACCGCGCGGCGGCTGGAGGAGACGTTGCGGGCGTGGCTGCTGCACCAGGGCAGGCGGGATGAGGTGGCGGCGGCGTTGTTCGTCCATCCCCAGACCGTCCGGTACCGGATGTCGCAGCTGCGGGAGCTGTTTCCGGACCTCGCATCGCCGCACCGGGTCCTTGAACTGACGCTGGCGGTCGGTCTTGGGGTCAGTTGACGCGTTCTTCGCCCGTCCTGGACCGCGTCCGCGAGCGGTCCAGGAATCGTGCCTCGTCCTCGGGGACAGGTCCCACTGCCGTCCGACGCGGCCTCCGCCAGCTTCAGTACCGTCCCGACGTCCTCGACGGCTGCCTCGCCGGCACCGGCCTCCACGCCAGCCACCATGACGACATCACGCATTCAAGGGTCAGTAGCTGACGCCGATCACGCAGGTCATGGAATTGTTTGACCGTCGACATCAGACGAAGATCACCAAGTGGGTCACTCTTGGTCCGCCGTCATAGGGTCCGCATTCGGCCGTCGTCGAGACCGTGCCGCCTCTCCAGCCTCTTCGGATCCGAGATTGTGTGATCGTAGTCGCGCCTGCATCTCGTTCGCGTTGAACCCGACGCGTAGAAGCCAGGCGGCCGCGCCGGGAACAGCCGGTCCGGCCGACACGGTTGCATGGACCGAGGGGCCGGCGTTGCGCGGGCGAGGGAGCACGGAGATCACGAGGTCGTCCGTCCCGCCATCCGGGCCCCAGGTTCGCGGTAGGCCCACCGCGCGCTTGGATCAAGACGCATCTCTGCAGGAGGACTGTTTCATGACTGACCGGCCTTTGACGCTCATGGCGGTACACGCACACCCCGACGACGAGGCCACCGGAACCGGGGGTGTCCTCGCGCGGTACGCGGCGGAGGGCATCCGCACGGTTCTCGTGACGTGTACCGACGGCGGTTGCGGTGACGGACCGGGGGTGCCAAGCCGGGCGATCCCGCGCATGATCCGGCGGCGGTCGCCCTGATGCGCCGTCAAGAACTCAAGGCGAGCTGTGAGGTACTGAAGGTCAGCGATCTGGAGATGTTGGACTATGCCGATTCCGGGATGATGGGCTGGCCGAGCAACGACGCCCCCGGATCCTTCTGGCAGACCCCGGTGCAGGAAAGCGCGGCCCGGCTGGCGGAACTCATGCGGCACTACCGACCCGATGTGGTCGTCACCTACGACGCGAACGGCTTCTACGGCCATCCCGACCACATTCAGGCCCACCGCATCACGATGGCGGCGCTGGAGATGACCGCGCTGGCACCGAAGGTGTATTGGACTACGATGCCCCGCTCGATGATGCAGCGATTCGGTGAGATCATGCGCGAGTTCGGTGAGGACATGCCGGAGCCGGATCCTGCCGAGGCCGCCGCGTTGGCCGAGATCGGCCTCCCCGACGATGAGATCACCACGTGGGTGGACACCACCGCGTTCAGCGGTCAGAAATTCGACGCGTTGGCCGCGCACGCCAGTCAGGGGGAAAACATCTTCTTCCTCAGGATGGGCAAGGAGCGGTTCGGCGAGTTGATGGGCCTGGAGACCTTCGTACGAGTCCAGGACACCACTGGCGCGGCCATACCCGAGAACGATCTCTTCGCCGGACTCCGCTGATCCGCCCGTCCGACCGGCCGGGAACGCGCATCAACCGCATGATGCGATCGATCGGATAACACACCCGGAGGCTTGTCCACGCGAGTTCGGCTCTGGCATCCCGCGTCCAAACCCTCGCCGGCAGCGTCGACGCGTGCCCGCGTTTGCGGCCCGGCAGGAGCGCGACAGCCCAGGTCGGCCCCAGCGGTCGGCTCCGTTCGGGACAGACCGCCGAGACAGCGACACGAAGCGAAAGGGTCCGTTGTCCGACATGCTGTGAGGAAACGGAAGAGGAAGCAGATCACGAGGACGGTCTGCGACACCAATCGCGTGGCCCTCAACGATGTCAGGGGAGCGCACGATCCGCTTGTCGCTCTCGCGATCGATGACTTGCTGGTGTCTCTCTCACGGGACATCAGCAGGTCAGCGGCGGACACCTTGTGTTCAGGGTCCGTCCTGGGGAACGCCGGACGTGCGGCTAGGAGTTGAGGACTTGGCGCACATCCGGGTAGCAGCGCAGCCGCACGCCGGGTTCGCCGGGGGGGCCGGGTCGTCCGGTCCGCCGGCGCTGTCGCCCACCGCCCGGCGAGTGTCTCCTGGATGACGAACGACGAACGCGGTCTGGTCGTCGGCGGCTGCGCCCTCGACCACGGCCAGACCCGGCTGTGCCACATGTCCTTCGTTGATCGGCCTCATACAGAGCACTACACCCAAAGGCTCGCGGTAGTTCCGCGAGCGCGGTGTCCTTTGAAACCGGCCCGCGGCGTCGGCGGTGGCGAGGGATGGCACGCGAAATCCTTCCCCGATGGAGATTGCGTCTGGGCAATTTATCAAGTCAGATACTTGCATTTGATGTTAAGTCATGGACTCCCTCACGTTCCCGGCATGAACCTCGCCGTCCTCGCGGCCTCCGGCCAGACCGGAATCGCCCTCACCCGACAGGCGCTTCAACGTGGTCACACCGTGACCGCCATCGCGCGTGATCCCATGCGGATCGCTCGCCCGACTCCCCGAACCTGCGCAAGGTGGCGGGCGACGTGAGCGACGCGGGCAGTGCCGCCACCATCGTGAACGGGAATTCCGTGGTGCTTTCCGCGCTCGGCACGGACCGGGCCGGGATTCTCCTGGTCAGCAGATTCAAGTCCAATTGCATACAAGTAGATCCTCACATGAGACAGATCCACTACAATCAACTCCGGGAGCATCCCGCGAGCCAGGAGCTGCTTGCCGCCACCGTCGCTGCCGTCCGCCACGCCGGCGCCCGGATGATGACGCGCTATTCCAGCGAATCGCGTCACCCAGGGCTCCCCGAACTGCTCGTGAACCTCCAGGCCGATGACGCGGCCGTTGTCGACACGTTGCGCCCAGCGTTGACCGAGGCCCTGCCGAGCGCGGGCTGGCTCAACGACGAGCACGGATCGGGGCCGCTGGCCACGGGCGAGTGTCGACCCGGTCGGTGGCAACGTCAACGCCGTGTACGGCATGCCCGACCGGAACATCGGCGTGAGCCTCCTGGGCGAGGGCCGCCCGGTGCTTGCGGTGGTCTGCTTTCCGGTCTTCGACGAGATGTTCACCGCGACCGAGGGCGGCGGGGCGTTCCTCAACGGGGTACGGCTGCGGGTGTCGGTCAAGACGTCATTGGACGGCGCACTGGCCGGGACCGGCCAGGCACAGCGGGGTCACGACCCCGACCTCGCTCAGTGGATGGGCGCCGCCTTCGCCGCGATGACGAACTCCGCACTCTATGTACGGGCCTCCGTACCCGTGACCCACCAACTCGCCCAGGTCGCCGCGGGTCGGATGGACTTGCACTGGCAGTTCGACAACGTCCGGTCCCACGCGGCAGGAGTGCTACTGGTCCAGGAGGCCGGAGGCGTCGTGACCGGCCTCGAGGGCAAAGCGTGGGAACGGGCGAGTGAGAGCTACCTCGCCGCCGCGCCGGGTATTCACGCCGCTGCGCTGGACGTCCTTACTGCCTGAAGGAAGGCCAAATCCATCTTCCTCATCACCGCCACGAACGGGAGGATAGTGAATGACGACGACCGTGCCGCCCGGCGTCGCCGAGCTGACCGACTCATGACTTACGCCGCTTCGCGACCAGCGCGTCGGCGTCCGTGTCCTCGCCGAGGTCTCTTCTTGCAGCTGGCCGATCATGCTTATTGATCGAGAGGACGCCCTAGAGTTTAGGCCCGGGGTTCCTGGGTGCCCTCCCATCCGGTCGTCGCTCCAGTCGATGCCCTTGTCGTGTTGCTTGCTCGACGCGAGCCCGAAGAACCCGAGAAGGGGAGTTGCGATGAGGATTGCCCCGCACAGGCTGTCGATCGCGACGTAGGCCGCGGCGGCGATGACGGCCCAGAACAGGATGTCGCACACGATCCGCGCCCACAGCGGGAACGGGGACACGCCACGCGTGGTAGCGGCGGTACAGGCTCACGAGCTTGCCGGAGGCACGCTTGGATCGGCAAGCGTTTCCCTGACCCGCCTTGCCGGCGTGGCCGCTGCCGTGCACACGTCCCCTTTTTGTCGCCTGCAGAGTCCCTTCGCGTGCCCGTGACCCCAGCAGCCTTCTCCTCTGGGTGGGCAGCGGTCGCTCTCGACCCTATGCGCGCGAGCGAGAGCGTGAACCTGCGCGGGCAGTCGGTTCGCTCGCCGGCGGGCCGGTCGGTGGTGCGCTGGGCACGGAGGCGCCGGCTCACATGCCTGCCGTGCTCTCGTCGCCCGAGATGTCAACGGCTCTCACCGTCGCCGCCTCACCACAGTCGGGTGCCCGGGGTGCCCTTGAACGGCCCCCGCACCTCCGCGGTGATCCAGCCGCCGTAGAAGTCCCCCTCCTGCGCCGTGACCTCCTCTGCGTCGACCGTGCAGCGGTCCATGCGGCTCGGGTAGAAGGCGAAGAAGTCGGCGAGTGGTGCGTAGCCGGGCTCGGGACGGGGATAACTCCAGGCGGAACGAGCGCGTACGTCGTCTCCCACGATGACGTCCCAGTACCGGGCCGCCCCCTTCCATTCGCACCAGGTCCGGCCCGCGACCGCCGGGAACAGGAGCTCCGCACGGACGTCCTGCGCAGGGATGTAGAACACGGGGGGATGGCTGGTCTCCAGTACTCGGACTGCCCTGCGGGTCTCGGCCACCACCTGGCCGGCGCACTCCACTCGCACGTCACGGTCGTCCTCCCGCATGACGGGCGGCCGCGGGTAGTCCCAGACCGACTCGGGCGTCCGCGGGGCGGAACGCGGCACGGGCTCTTCCAGCGGGTCCAGATACACCTCGTCCTCGTAGCACCAGGCCCATTCCCCCTCGCGTGCCAGGGGGCGAGCCACCGGGTGGGCGCTGGAGTCGAAGTGGGCCGTGGCGTGAGCGCCGGGAGAGCTGTCGCTGCAGCCCACGTGGCCGCAGGTCAGGGGCGGCAGCAGGTCGGCCGGGGGGGGGGC
>NZ_JBEXSH010000648.1:0-5263 GCF_040613555.1 Streptomyces sp. NPDC006265 | reverse complement strand
GGCAGCGCGCCCAGGCCGATTGCAGACCCCTGCGGCTCCGGACCTCCCTCAACCGCGCCGCCCAGAGACACAGCGCCGGCATGGCCCGAAGCCAGCGACTCACCCACACCGGCAGCGACGGCAGCAGCCCGGCCGCGCGAATGCGGGACGCCGGCTACCCCCGGCTACATCGCCGCCGGCCCCGGCACTTCCGGGTCCGCCGTCCGCACCTGGATCGACAGCCCCGAGCAGCGGGACATCATCCTGACCTGCCGTTACACCCATGCGGGGGTCGGCGTCGCGAGCGGCCGCGGGGGACCCTGGTGGACGCTGGACCTGGCCACCGGTTACTGAGCCGGCCACTGCCCTCACCCGGTACACCTCATGCCACACCACACGCCGTTGCCCTCAGCCCTTTTCGTAAAGGAAGGGGGAGAGGGACCAATAGGAAAGGCAAGGAGTCATCCAATAGGAAAGGCAAGGAGTCATCCGCTCCTTGCCACTCTCAACCTATAGCGCATGGGGGGCCTTGCGGCAAGGCCCCCGTTGTGCCGCAGAATCTCCGACCTGAAGCCGGAAACAGGCGAAAATAGGGGTCTGCCTTGATTGATGTGATCATTGCCGGCGGTGGCCCGACCGGAATGATGCTGGCCGGGGAGCTGCGGCTGCACGGCGTGGATGTACTCGTGCTGGAGAAGGAGGCGGAGCCGACCCCGTACGTTCGCGCACTCGGACTCCACGTACGCAGCATCGAGGTGCTGGACCAGCGCGGTCTGCTGGAGCGGTTCCTCGCCGAGGGCAGGACGCACCCGGTCGGCGGATTCGCCGGCCTCACCAAACCGTCACCCGACCGGCTGGACACCGCACATGGGTATGTCCTCGGCATCCCGCAGCCCGTCACCGACCGTCTCCTGGCCGAGCACGCCGCCGAGCTCGGCGCCGAGATCCGGCGCGGCTGCGCCCTGGCCGGGCTGAGCCAGGACGGCGACGGCGTGACCGCCGACCTGGCCGACGGCACACGGCTGCGCTCCCGCTACCTCGTCGGTTGCGACGGCGGCCGCAGCACGGTGCGCAAGCTGCTCGGCGTCGGCTTCCCCGGTGAGCCCTCCAGGGTAGAGACGCTGCTGGGCGAGATGGAGCTGACCGCGTCGCCGGAGAAGCTGGCGGCCGTGACGGCCGAGGTCCGCAGGACCCACTTCCGGTTCGGGGCCATGCCGTTGGAGAACGGGGTGCACCGGGTCATCGTGCCCGCCGAGGGAGTGGCCGAGGACCGCACGGTCCCGCCGACCATCGAGGAGTTCAAGCAGCAGCTGCGGAAGTTCGCCGGCACCGACTTCGGCGTGCACTCCCCGCGCTGGCTCTCCCGTTTCGGCGATGCCACCCGGCTGGCCGAGCGCTACCGCGTGGACCGGGTCCTGCTGGCCGGCGACGCCGCGCACATCCACCCGCCGACCGGCGGGCAGGGGCTCAACCTCGGCATCCAGGACGCGTTCAACCTCGGCTGGAAACTGGCCGCCGAACTGCGCGGCTGGGCACCGGAGGGCCTGCTGGACAGCTACCACACCGAACGCCACCCGGTGGCCGCCGCCGTGCTGGACAACACCCGCGCGCAGATGCAGCTGCTGTCGCCGGAACCGGGGCCGCAGGCCGTGCGCCGGCTGCTCGCGGAGCTGATGGACTTCGAGGAGGTGAACCGGTACCTGATCGAGAAGATCACCGCGATCGCCGTCCGCTACGACTTCGGCACTGGCGACAAAGACGTCGGCGCAGGCCACAAAGATTACGGTGCAGGCCACGAAGACGTGGGCGCAGGCCACGAACTGCTCGGTCGGCGGCTGCGGGACGTCCGGTTGAAGCGAGGTCGCCTCTACGAGCAGATGCGCGGCGGCCGCGGACTGCTGCTCGACCAGACAGGTGGCAGGCTTTCGGCGGCGGGCTGGTCGGACCGGGTCGACCACGTCGTGGACGTGAGCGAGGAACTCGACGTGCCCGCGGTGCTGCTCCGGCCGGACGGCCATGTGGCCTGGGCCGGCCAGGACCAGCGGGAACTGGTCGACCGGTTGCCGCGGTGGTTCGGAGCGGCAACCGGTTGAGTGAGCGTGAACGGCCGGTGGGGTGGGGCGGTTCGAGCACCCCGCCCGCGACCCCACCCGACCCACCCGCGACTATTCCCCGGCGTGGGCGGGTTCGATGTCGTGGTCGTCCACGCCGTTGCCCGGGGTCGTCAGCGACGCCGCCCGGGACGTGCTTCGGCAACCGTCCCCTCGGCAATCGCTGCTTCGCCGACCGGCTGCTCACCCACCGAAACCGGAGCCCCCGCCGCCCCCGGCACCTCGGCCACCCCCGCTTCCGCCCCCGCTGCCGCAAAATGAACGAGGCGACCGCGAAGGCGAGCAGCGCGGCCCCGGCCCCGATGGCCAGGACGACCTTGAACCCGTCCTGGGACGGCAGCGGCGTACGCCCGAGGTCCGTGTCGCCGAGCCGGCCCGTCATCGGTGTGGCGACGGCGGCGGCGAGCAGCGTGGCGGCCCAGGCGGTGTCCGAGGCCGGGGCGTTCAGCAGCCGGGGGAGGTCAGGGACGATCGGGATGACCAGGGTCTGCATCAGCGAGACCACGATCCCGCCGAAGGCCAGGACCGCGACGACGGCGTTCGCCCGTGGTGCCGCGGGGCCCCCGGTGTCGGCAGGTCGGGGAAGGGCGTGGGACGTGGCCGGGCCTCCGTAGGGGCGTCGAGGGCAGCACGACCCGACCAGGCCAAGCTAATTGATTGACTTAAGCAACCTGATTGAATGCCCGGGGGCCCAGTGGTCCGGGGTGCCACGAAGAGGGGCAGCCTCCGCAGGGGAGAGGTATGTCCGGCCCGCCCGCGCGGCACACTTGCCCCATGTCCTCCCGCCGCAGAGTCTGCCCCGAGTGCCGCCGCGAGATCGCCGTCGTCGCCGGGCGCTACGCGCGCCACGACCCGCCCGGCGCTCGCGAGCACGGCGAACTCACCTCATGCCCGGGCTCCCGCCGCCAGGCCCGCCCGGGCCCTGAGCAACCCTCGTTGGACGGCTACACGGTCCCGGACTTCCCCGGCCAACTACCGCTGTTCTAGGGCGGCCCCGACCGTGCGGCCGACCGCCGACGTCAGTTCCCCGCCACCGACTTCACGGCCACCGACACCGGCGCCGACCCGCTGATCAGCTCCAGAGTGAGCCCGGCCGTCGCGGAGGTGTCCACCAGCTCCGCCAGTACGGCGGCCACGTCGTCGCGCGGGATCGGGCCGCGGCCCGTACGCGCCTCCAGGCGGACGAGACCGGTGCCGGCGTCGTCGGTGAGCTGACCGGGACGCAGGATCGTCCAGTCCAAGGCGTCCAGCCCGCGCACGTACGCGTCCGCCTCGCCCTTGGCGCGCAGATACACGTCGAAGATCTCGTCACCCTGGTGGCGCGGGTCCGCGCCCATGGATGACACGATCACGAAGCGCCGTACGCCCGCGTTCACCGCCGCGTCCGCGAAGAGGACCGCCGCGGCCTTGTCCACCGTGTCCTTGCGGGCCACCCCGCTGCCCGGGCCCGCGCCCGCCGCGAAGACCGCCGCGTCGGCGCCCCTGAGCCGCTCCGCGACCTCGTCCACGGACGCCGACTCCAGGTCGAGCACGACCGGTTCGGCACCGGCCTCCCGCAGATCGTCGGCCTGTTCGGCCTTGCGGATGATCCCCGCAACCTCGTCCCCGCGCACGGCGAGCAGCCGCTCCAGCCGCAACGCGATCTGACCATGACCACCAGCGATGACAATGCGCATGCCTTCGACCGTACGCCCGGACAGCCCCGTCCGCCGCACGACTTCGACCGCACCACGCCGCAGGTTCCACGGCACTTCGCCCCCACCCCGCCGCGGGTTCTACGGCACTCCGTGGCAGGTTCCATGCCACCAGGACCACACCCCGTGGCAGGTTCCATGCCACCAGGACCACACCCCGTGGCAGGTTCCATGCCACCAGGACCACACCCCGTGGCAGGTTCCACGCCACCAGGACCACACCCCGTGGCAGGTTCCACGCCACCGCGACCACACCCCGCGGCAGGTTCCACGGCGCTTCGGCCGCACTCCGCCGCAGGCCCTACGGCAGTTCGCCCCGCCCCTGCCGTGGCAGCCCCAGCTCTACCGAAGCCGCCGAACTGCAGTACTCGCGCACCGCGCTGGTCCGCGCCACCACGCGCCCCTGGTGCACGACGATCCGGCTGTACGCCAGCGACAACACCCCCGCGAGCCGCTCCCCGCGCACCGCGAGCAACTCGGCCGGGAATCCCGCCTCCACCCGCACCTCGGACAGCCCCAGCCCCGCCCGCGCCGACGCGCTCACCGCGTCGTAGGCCTCCTCGGGCGGCAGGCCGTAGCGCGAGGCCAGCAGGAAAGCCGCCTCCAGAGGGTCGCCACGCCCCACCGGGTTGGACACGTCCCGCAGTGCCCCGCTCCCGGCGGCCACGAGCACCCCGGCCGCGCGCAGCAGCCGTACCGGAGCCGCCCCCCGCCGGTCGGCGCCACCGCAGCCGCCCTGCGGCAGGCACACCACCGCCACTCCGGCCGCCGCGAGTTGGTCGGCCGTCCGCGAGGCCACCTCGGAGGGCATCCTGCCGAGGTCGCCGCACGGGCTGAGGGTCACCCCGGGGCGCAGTCCGCCCGCCATCGCCGCGAACCGGGCCAGCCGGGCCGGGTCGCCGGCGTCCGTGTGCAGATCGACGGGGCAGCCGTGCTCGGAGGCCAACTGCAGGACCGCCTCCACGTACCCCGTCGGGTCCGGGTCGAGGTCCGGCCGCCCGCCCACCACCGAGGCACCCATCTTCACCGCGTCCCGCAGCATCGCCAGTCCGTCCGCGCCGGCCACCCCGGTCAGCACCCGGGGCATCGCCACCGTCGTCAGCTCCGCCAGTCCGCGCAGCGCCCGCCGCGCCTGCAGTACGGCCTCCAGCGCGCCCAGCCCCTGCACGTCCCCCACGCGCACGTGCGCCCGCATCGCCGTCGCCCCGTGCCCGAGCTGGAGCAGCGCGGCCTCCGTCGCCCGGCGCTGCACGTCCTGCGGCTGGTAGGAGACCGGCCCTTCGGCGTCGGCCGACAGGGCCGTGTCGGCGTGGGCGTGCGGCTCGGCCGGGGCCGGCAGCAGCAGATAGCCGCCGAGGTCCACGCGTGCCCGGCACGCGCGCGTGCCTGTGACGAGGTCAGGGATGGCCATCAGCCAGCTGGTCACCACGGCGAGCAGCGGCGGCAGACAGCGGTGCACGGCGGCCGTGCCGAAGAAGT
>NZ_JBEXSH010000647.1:0-5284 GCF_040613555.1 Streptomyces sp. NPDC006265 | reverse complement strand
CTCCTCGTCCGATGCGCCGGGCCTCTCGGATGCCCGGGGTTCTTCGGGTTCCTGGGGCCCCTCGGGTTCCTGAGGTTGCGCCGGTGCGCCGACCGGCTGGGGAACCCGCTCCTGGACGGCGGCCCGGGTGACGGCCGCCGGTGCCGCGATCCGCCGCGTCCAGCGCCGCGAGTACCCGGCCACCAGCAACAGCACGGCCACCCCGGCGAGTTTGGCGAGCAGCAGCCGCCCGTACGACGTGCCGGTCAGCGCGGAGAGGGAGCCGAGGCCGCGCCAGGACTGGTAGACGCCCGTGACGGCCAGGACGGTCACCGAGGCGAAGGCGATCCGCGAGAAGCGGGGCACGATCTCCGGCAGGTCGTCGCCGGCCGGGCGGCGCAGGGTCAGCAGCAGCGCCACGAGGCCGCCGAGCCAGACCCCGGTCGCCAGCAGGTGCACTACGGACGACGTCATCGCCAGCGGCACCTGGATCCCGGCGGAAGCGTGCTCGGCCGCCGCCCAGGTCAGCGCCAGGGCCGCGGCCAGGGCCGTGCCGATCGCCAGGGCGGCGGGCCGCTCCTCGGAGCCACGGCGCCTGGACAGCCGTATCAGGAAGGCGGCGGTCAGCAGGAGGACGACCAACCGGGCGAGCAGGGCTTCGCCCGGGCGTCCGGCCAGGGTGCGGCCGAGGGCGGAGGCGTCGAAGGCGCCGGCCGGGCCCGTGCCCGTCTCGTAGGGGGCGCGCAGCAGGAGCAGGGCGACCGTCGAGCCCAGCAGCGGCCACCAGGCGGCCACCAGCGGCCTACGCAGGGGAGACGTGTCCGCGGGCCGGCACAGCAGCGCGAACGCGGCCAGGCCGACGAGCAGTGCGGCGGCGAGATAGGCGAGGTAGCGGGCGGCGTCGTGGAGGCCGCCGGTGAGCGGGTCCTCGGCGGGGCCCGTGTCGATCTGTCCCGTGGTCGCGGACGGTTTCCCCACGGAGAAGGTGAAGGCGCCGGAGACGGGGTGGCTGTCGGCGGAGACGACGCGCCAGGCCACCGTGTACGTGCCCCGGGCGAGCTTGCCGGGCAGGGCGACCCGGGCCGTGTCGGAGCGGCCGTCCGCGTGCGTGGCCTCGTCGGTGTGGACCCGGCGCTGGTCGGGGCCGAAGACCCGGAAGGAGTCGTCGAGCAGGCCCACGGACTCGGTGAAGGTCAGGGTGACGTGGCGGGGGGCCTGCTGGACGACGGATCCGTCGTCGGGGTCGGTGCCACGGAGGGCGGCGTGGGCGGAGGCGGGGGTTGCTCCGGCGAGGAGCAGTACCAGCACGGTGCCGAGCAGCACCACGGCTTGGAATCGCTGGGGATATCCGCCATTGCGATCCTCGTTCCGCCGTTGGTCCACGTGGGTCTCCGGGGTCGGTCTGTACGGCTACGAGTGAAGTACGGGCCGGGCCGGTGTCGTGCTCACCGGGCTCGGGAGAGGTGGACTGCTCACCAAGCTCAGGAGGCGGGCCTGGACAGCCCTGCGATCTCGTCGGCCACTGCCGGATAGCGGGCTGTCAGCTCCGCGGCGTCCCCGTGCTCATAGCCGCCGAACGTGAAGCCGGGCGCCATCGTGCAGCCGAACAGGGCCCACGGCCCGGCCCCGCGCACCCGCCCGCCCATCCACGTGCCCGCCGGGACGGTGAACTGGACGTGCTGGCCGTGCAGGACGTCCGGCCCGAGGACCACCGTCCGCGCGGTGCCGTCCGGGGCGAGCAGGAGGAGCTCCAGCGGGTCGCCCCGGTAGAAGTGCCAGATCTCGTCCGTCGGCAGGCGGTGGAGGGCGGAGAAGTCGCCCGCTGTCAGGAGCGCGACGATCGCCGTGCCCTCCGGCCTGCCGTCGGGGCGTTCGAGGCCGGCCCAGGTCTGGCGGTACAGGCCGCCCTCGCGCGGGATCGGTTCGAGGCCGAAGTGGGCGATGAGGTCCTCTGGGGTCACTCGGGGAACAGTATCTCCCGGTCGAGGAAGGCGAGCTGGGCCTTCTTCTCCGGCAGGTATACGTCCGGGAGGTCGATCTCCGGCAGCACCACCACCGGCCCGGGGGCGAAGCCGAGCTTGAGGAAACGGGTGACCGCCTTCTCGTTGCGCACGTCCGGGTCGACCACGATCCGCCGGCGGTCCAGGCCCAGCAGGACGTATCCGGCGATGGCCGCCACCAGCCGCGCGGTCCACCCGGGTCGGGCGCCGCCCGGTCCGGCCGGGGCGAGGAGCAGGTGGACGCCGATGTCGCCGGGGCGGACGTCGTAGCACTCGCCGACGCGGTCGGCCTCCGGCTCGTAGGTCTGCAGGAGCGCGACCGGCTCGCCGTCCCGGAGGACGAGGTGGGCGTGGTGGGTGTCGAGCGTGGCCATGTGGGCGTAGATCCCGGCGACCTGTTGTTCGGTCAGTTCGGTCATGCCCCAGAAGGCGGCCCGGTCCTCGCCGACCCAGTGGTGGATCACGGCGGCGTCGGCCCCGGGGTCCAGCGGCAGCACGCGGACGGTGCCGAAGCCGTCGGTCACCTGCTCGTGGACGGGCGTGCGGGAGGCGTACGGGTCAGACATCGGTTTCCTTCTTCAGCCGGGTCCAGTCGGTGACGACCGGGACGAGGTCTCCCGCGAGCCAGAGGGGCAGCTGGTCGCGGTGGTGGGGCGAGCCGGGGACGCCCGAGGCACCGAGCGGGACCACCCAGCGGCTGTCCTCGCGCCGGGCCAGGTCCCAGACGTAGCGGGCGGCCGGGCCCCGGGCGGCACGGTCGGTGAGGCCCGGCACGCCGGAGGTGCACAGCACGCAGTCGTGGTCGCCGGACAGCCCCGGTTCGTCGTACGGCTGCTCCGGCTCCAGTGCACGCCAGGGGGCGAGGCGGTGGGTGTCGCCCCAGGCACCGGCCGGCGGACGCAGGGCCACTTCCTCGACGGCCGCGCGGACGGCCGCCGGGCGGTCGATTCCGTACAGGCCCTCGGCCCGCAGCAGGTGTTCGAGGGCGAAGCCGACCCGGGGGACGAGGGCGAGCCAGGGCCGGAAGACCTCCGGATACGCCGGTGGTGTGGTGAGCGCGGCGAACGCCGGGTGCGCCGCGAGCTGCCGCACGACCGCTCCGCGCACGGCCGCGTAGAGGGCCGCGTCGGCGCTGCCGGCGTCCATGCGGCGGTCCCAGCCGAGGAGTCGGTCCCGGAGGGCCGCTGCCTCGGGGGTGAGGTCGTCGAGGGCGTCGAGGTGATCCAGGAGAGGGGAGGCAGAGGCCAGGTACGTATCCGTGTGGAGGGCGGGCATGCCGGCGGCGGACCAGCGCTCCTTGCCCGCGAGCAGCGCGGCGATGCGGTCGGCGCGATGCGGCGGGGCGAACTCGACGCCGAGGGGTTCGGCCGGACCACGCTGGTTGGCCATGACGGCGACGCCGGCGCCTTCGGACTGGAGTTCGCCCTGCACGAGGGGTGCGCCAGCGACTGGGCCAGGGCGGCGAAGCCGGGCGACACCATCGAGGCGACCGTCCAGGGCACCGGCTTCGACCACCCGGACCCCGCGCCCTCGCACGTCTTCGCCGTCGGCGACCCGGCCTCGCTGCCGGCCATCAACTCCCTCCTGGACGCCCTGGGTTCCGCCCCGGCCACCATATGGTTCGAGGGCGGCGACGACGACCTGCCGTTCCGCACCGACCCGGAGAGGCACGAGCTGCGCAGGGTGCCGCGCCAGGACTCCGGCGCCCACCTGGTCGACCGCGTGAAGTCGGACCTGGCCGGGCTGCTGGACGCAACCGCCGACCCCTACGTCTGGATCGCCTGCGACACGGTGACGACCCGGGCCCTGACGGCGTACGTCCGCAAGGAACTGGGCCTGCCCAAGCAGCGGGTGCACGCGCTGGGCTACTGGCGGGCCACCTGAGCAGCGGGAGGGCCCGCCCCGGGGGATGATCGGGGCATGGACGTCACTCTTCACCTCGCCCAGGATCCCGAGGCCGACGCGCTGCTCGGCCGCAGCCCGCTCGCCGCGCTGGTCGGCATGCTGCTGGACCAGCAGGTCCCCATGGAGTGGGCGTTCAAGGGCCCGGCGACGATCGCCCAGCGGTTCGGCACGGACGATCTGGACGCGCACGAGATCGCCGCGCACGAGCCGGAGGCCTTCGCCGCGCTGCTGTCGCAGAAACCGGCGGTGCACCGCTACCCGGGCTCCATGGCCAAGCGGATCCAGCAGCTGTGCCAGTACCTCGTCGAGCACTACGACGGCGACGCCGAGGCCGTCTGGAAGGGCGCCACCACCGGCAAGGACCTGCTGAAGCGGCTCGCGGAACTGCCCGGCTTCGGCAAGCAGAAGGCCCAGATCTTCCTCGCCCTGCTCGGCAAGCAGCTCGGGGTCCGGCCCACGGGCTGGCGGGAGGCGGCGGGCTCCTACGGCGAGCCGGACTCGTTCCGCTCAATCGCCGACATCACCGGCCCCGAGTCCCTGGTCAAGGTCAGGGCGCACAAGCAGGAGATGAAGGCGGCGGCCAAGGCGGCGAAGGACTCCGGCGTCTGAGGTGTATGGACCCGCCAGGCCGTGACCGCGGCCTGACGCCCGTCGTCCGCCCGGCCCGTCCGGGTGGCGAGCCCCTCGGGCCCGGCCGAGCATGAACCATGGCAGAGCCACCGAGCGGCTCCCCCCGGGACCGGGAGCACGACACCGACCGCGACCGCCCGCCCCTGGGCCTGGAACCCCCTGTCCGGCAGGGTCCGGGCCCGAACGGCCCCCACTCCCGTGACCAGCCCGAACGGCACGGCCACACACCGTCCGTGCCCCCGGACCACTGGCCGTACGACCCGCAGGCGCCCCGCGGCGCCGGCCCCCGCGAACGGACCGCACAGCCCGGCCCGCAGGACCCCTGGCCATCCGACCCGCACGGCCCGGACCCCTCCGCGGAGAGCCACCGCGTCCCGGGCACCGGCATGGGCCGGCCGGGCGGATCTCGCGGCCGACGGGATGAACGGCGCGGCCGCGGCGGGGAGTGACCTCCCGTGACCCCGCAGCAGCGGGCCCCCGCAGCCCGCACCGGCACGCCTGGCTGCGGGTGCTCGCCCTGCTCGTGCCGGGCGCGTACGCGGAGGCCCACACGGGATGGACGGCCACCCTCTCCGGCAAGAGCACCACCGTCGCGTGCGATCTCCTCGACACGGCCGTGCGCTTCCACCGGCCAGAGCCGCCCGCCGCCCCGCCGTCCGGAACTCGGCCGGGAAGCCGGTCGCCGTCCAGCTCTGGTGGACGTCCGCCGCCCGGCCCTCGACCCGGGCGTCCTGGCGGCCCGGCGCGGCGATCCCGGAGAGGTCGC
This sequence comes from Streptomyces sp. NPDC006265, assembly GCF_040613555.1. NCBI lineage: Bacteria > Bacillati > Actinomycetota > Actinomycetes > Kitasatosporales > Streptomycetaceae > Streptomyces > Streptomyces sp. NPDC006265. The sequence goes on along the minus strand of NZ_JBEXSH010000647.1, from coordinate 4 downwards.
CCTT
>NZ_JBEXSH010000646.1:0-5299 GCF_040613555.1 Streptomyces sp. NPDC006265 | reverse complement strand
GTACTGGACGTACTTGGGGTTTCGGCCGGTGCGGCGAGTGGGGGTACCCCCTGCTCGAGCGGAGTCGAGAGCGTGGGGGAGCGTGCCGGGCGTCGCGACGGGGCGAACGTTGCCTGTCGCGGCACTAGCCGTGCAGTTCCCGGTAGGCGGCCACCGCCCCGGGGTGCAGGGGAACCACGCCGGTGGAGATCAGACTGCGGGCGTCCAGGAACTGTGTGCCGAGGGCCGTGGTGGGGACAAGACGGGTTGCCCGGCGGACCAGTACGCGGGCGAGGGCGGCGGCGACGGGCGCGGGCAGGTCTGGGCGGCACAGGAGCAGGTTGGCCACACCGATGGTGGACACCTCGGTTGTTCCCCCGTAGGCCCCCGCCGGCACCGTCACCGCTTCCAGACCCGAGCCGGTCCGTCCCGTTCCGGCGCGCAGCCGGGGCAACAGGCCGGCCAGCGGCAGGAGGCGGATGCCGGGGCGGGTGTCGAGGCCGGAGAGCACGGACAGCGGTACGCCGCCCGCGACCAGCAGGGCGTCGATGGCGCCGTCCCGCATCGCGCGCGCCGCCTGCGGCATCAGCAGGTGGCGGATCCGTACGTCGACGCCCGGAGTGAGGCCCGCGGCGCGCAGCAGGCGGTCGCCGAGCACGGCACCGCCGGATGCCGGCGCGCCCAGTGAGACGGTACGCCCCGCCAGGTCTGCGACGCTGCGGACCGTCGCGTCGGCGCGCACGGCCAGTTGTACGTAGTTCTCGTAGACCCGCCCGATCGCACGGAGCGGGACACCGCGGCTGAACGGTGCCGAGCCGGCGTACGCTGCCCACGCGTTGTCGGCCAAGGCCAGCGCCACATCGGTCCGGCGCGTCCGGAGCAGCCGCACGTTGGCCACGCTGCCCTCGCTGTGGATCACCTCGCAGGATAGCCGGGGGTAGGCCGCCGTGACCTGGCCGGCGAGCAGCCGGCCGAAGGCTGCGTAGAAGCCGTCGGACTCGCCGGTCGCTATCCGCAGATCGCCCTGCGGGCCACGGTCCGTGTGCCGTGTGTCGGCTGTCGCGGCGCCTGCCAGCAGTCCGGTGTATGCCGCGCCGAGTGCCGCGCGCAGGGCGGTGCGGCGGGCGGGGCCGGTCAGGCCGTATGTCCCTTCGCCGGTCGGGTCCCGTCCCCGGTCCCCGGCCCCGTCGTACGCCCTGTCGTGCTTCACGCCGGATGTCCCTTCGCGGCTCATGCCGGATGCCCCTGGGGGAGCACGATCCTGACCCGCAGACCGTGTGGCTCGGTCGCCGCGCACTCGACGCGTCCGCCACGGCCGGTCACCAGTTGCTCGGCGATCGCCAGGCCGAGGCCACTGCCGCGTACGTCGCGGTGTCGTTCCGAGCGCCAGAAGCGGGTGCCCGCCTGAGTGAGTTCTGCGGTGGCGAGGCCCGGTCCGTCGTCCCGTACCTCGAACACCGCGTCCGGGCCCTCGGTGAAGCAGGACGTCCGGACGTGGGCGCCGCTCCCGGCGTACTTGATCGCGTTGTCGAGGAGGATGTCGGCCACCTGTGCCAGTTCTTCCTCCGTGCAGGGCATGACGACGGAAGGGCCGGGGGCGACATCCAGATGGACTCCGGCCTGCGCGGCCACCGGCTGCCACAGCTGGGCCTGGGCCGCGGCGACCGCCGTCGCGTCGCAGCGCGCTTCCCGCCCGTCGATGACGGACAGTTCACCGGCGCGGTGCTCGGCGTTCGCGAGGGCGAGCAGGTCGTCGAGGAGGTGCTCCATGCGTTCGAGTTCGGCCGTGACGCCGCCGTAGGTGCGGGCGGCGGAGGCGGGCAGGCGGGACTGGAGCGAGTCGATGCGCAGGCGTAGTGCGGCGAGCGGATTGCGCAGCTGGTGCGAGGTGTCGGCCACCAGGCGGCGCTGCTGTTCCAGTGCGGTGGTCACCGCGTCGGCCATGCGGTTGAAGGCGGTGGCCAGCTGGCGCAGTTCGGGCGGACCGCCGGCCCGGGCATGCTCGGCCGGCAGCCCGGCCGCCAGTGTGCCGACCGCATGGTCGAGGCGGTGCAGAGGGCGTACGACCCACCGCGTGGCGGCGCGGGCGAGCAGCACACAGGCCGCGGCGAACAGGCCCGCTCCCGCGAGGACCAGCGCCCAGCGCAGGGCGATGTCGTCGGCGGCGGCCCGTACCGAGGCACGCAGGACCACGGCCCCCGACACCCGGGTGCCGGTGCCCACCGGGCGGGCGAGCAGCTCGTCGTCTCGGGACCAGGGGCGCAGCGTGCCCCCGGGCGAGATGCGCTGGTTGCGCAGCGCCGCGTCGACCAGGCGGGAGACGGCGGGGTCGGCGGAACGCATGCCGTTCGTCTGGACCACCGGGGCGCGGCGGGCGTCGACGACCACCACCGCCTCGCCGTACAGCTCGGAGTAGCGGGTCACCTCGGCGGTCAGCACCCCCGTGTCGCCGTTCTCGGCGGCCTGCTCGGCCAGTGAGGCGAAGCGGTCGAGGTCGGCGGTGCGCGCCGCGACGAGCCGCTGCGTGCGCTGGGACGCGGTGACGCCCAGCAGCGGCACGGCGAAGCCGGCCACCGCGAGCACGGCGAAGGCCAGGACGACGGTCAGTACCCGGGTGCGCATGGAGGGTCCCTGCCGGCTCAGCCGCCGAACCGGTAACCGAAGCCCCGGATGGTGGTCAGCACCTCGGGACGGCCGAGTTTGGCGCGCAACTGGGTGAGGTGGACGTCGAGCGAGCGGGACACAGCGAGGTAGGCGTCACCCCACACCTCGTCCATCAACTGTTGGCGGCTGACCGCGGTACCGGTCCGGGCCGCCAGCGCGGCGAGGATCGCGAACTCCTTGGTGGTCAGCCGCACCTCTGCACCGCCCGCCGTCACGCGGCGCGCGTGGAGGTCGACCTCGACGTCGTCCACGCGGACCGTGCGCGGCGCCGGGGCGGCGGGTGCCCCGGCCCGGCGGATGACCGCGTCGATACGGGCCAGCAGTTCAGCCAGCCGTACCGGCTTGACCAGGTAGTCGTCGGCGCCCAGCCGCAGGCCACGCACCACGGACCGCTCGTCGCCCCGCGCGGTGAGAATCACCACCGGAAGGCCGCTCACCGCGCGCAGCTTGCGCAGCACCTCCAGACCGTCGAGATCGGGCAGGCCGAGGTCGAGCAGCAGCAGGTCGGCCTGGCGGTGCCGGGTGAGGACCTCTTCGCCGCGCCGTACCCGGGTGGGGAGGTGACCGTGTTCGTACAGGGCCTCAGTCAGCGCGCCGGCCACACCGTCGTCGTCCTCGGCCAGCAGCACACGCACGGTCGCCTCCTTCCGTCCCGTCGGCCTTGGGGATCCTTACGTCCGGGAAGCCCCCTCGTCCAGCGGGGATCCGTCTGACGTCTCGCGCATCCGAATGTAGACGAGCAGCGAGATCAGGACGCAGGCGGTGACGTAGTAGAAGTACCAGCTCTCGTGCCCGGCGTTCTTGAACCAGAGGGCGACGTACTCGGCGGTTCCGCCGAACACGGCCACGGTCAGGGCGTAGGGCAGGCCGACACCGAGCGCCCGGATCGAGGTCGGGAACAGTTCGGCCTTCACCACCGCGCTGATCGAGGTGTACAGGGAGCTGACGGTCAGCGGCACGACCATGAGCAGGAACGCGTACACGGGGTCGCTGGTGTGGGACAGCAGGGTGAGCGAGGGCACCACCACCACGGCGCCCAGCACCCCGAACGCGATCAGCATGGGACGGCGCCCCACCCGGTCGGAGAGCAGACCCATGGCCGGCTGCAGCACGACGAACACGAGCAGCGCGAAGAAGTTGATCCAGGCCGCCGTCGGCTTGGCGATGCCGCTGGTGTTGACCATGAACTTCTGCAGGTACGTGGTGTACGTGTAGAAGAAGAGCGTGCCGCCCATGGTCAGCCCGACGACGACCAGGCACTGTCGCGGGTAGGACAGCAGCAGCCGCAGGCTGCCACGCGCCGGCCCGCCGCCCTGCCGGTCTCCGTCCCCGCCCTCGGCCGCCGCGCGCTCGAAGCTCTCCGACTCGTCCATCCCGCGCCGCAGCCACAGGACGACGACCGCTCCCGCGGCGCCGACGACGAACGCGATCCGCCAGCCCCACGCCTCCATCTGCGCGGTGCTGAGCGCCTGCTGCAGAACGATCTGCAGGCCGAGCGCCACCAGCTGGCCGGCGATGAGGGTGACGTACTGGAAGCTGGAGTAATAGCCGCGGCGGCCGGGCGAGGCCACCTCGGACATGTAGGTGGCCGAGGTGGAGTACTCACCGCCGACCGAGAGGCCCTGCAGCAGCCGCGCGGTCACCAGGAGCACCGGCGCGGCAGCCCCGATCGAGCCGTACGACGGGGTCAGCGCCACGATCAGCGAACCGGCCGCCATGAGCGTCACCGACAGCGTCAGCGCCGCGCGGCGGCCACGGCGGTCGGCGTAGCGGCCCAGGACCCAGCCGCCGATCGGCCGCATGAGGAAGCCGACGGCGAACACCGCGGCGGTGTTCAGCAGCTGGGCGGTCTGGTCGCCGGCGGGGAAGAACGCGGCAGCGAAGTAGACACTGAACGCGGTGTACGCATACCAGTCGTACCACTCGATCAGGTTGCCGATCGATCCGCGCACGATATTGCTGACGACCCTGCGTTCATCGCGGCGCGGCTTCCGCGCGCGCTCGGTCGTGGTCTGAGTGGCCATCGGAACTCCCTTGTCTGCGGCCTGGCAGCACACAGAGTCGACGGCACGACAGGGCCGCCACAACATCCGGAACCAGGTCCTAACAGTTCCTTAGGGTCCTTGCATCAAGTCCGCCCGGGTCACGCGGCCCAGCGGCCCGCTCCGGGATGCCAGGCCGGCGGGACGAGGCAGGCAAGGTCGGAGTCCTGCCCGACGACGAACCGAAGCAAGGCGCCGCCGGCTTCATGAAAGCCCATGGCTGAGGCCCGACAAGCCGGCACCTGAGCCCTGCCCCGGCAGGCCTCAGGTCAATGTCCGGCCGGGGTTCGGCAGCTGTGGTCCTTGAAGCGGAGCGCCACGGCTCACTACGGAGATGTTGGCGGCCACCTGGCCGGAAAGATGTCGCCCCGGCGGCGCAGCCCCTCGCCCGGCTCCTCGAGGGACCATGTGCGGGCGCAGCGGACACTCGAGGGCAGTCCCCGGTGGCGCCGGGTGATCCGTGGCCGTCCACGGCGTGGCGCTGGTGGCCGCTCGCGCGTACGACCAGGCTCAGCCCGTCGTCCGGGGCCATCCTCAGATCCCTCCCCAGCTCCGAGCGGCGGGGAGTGTTCAATGATCGGCGGATCCGATGATCAAGGAGACGCACAGATGAG
>NZ_JBEXSH010000645.1:0-5308 GCF_040613555.1 Streptomyces sp. NPDC006265 | reverse complement strand
GTTCAGCAGGCCGAGCAGGTGCTGGAGGACGAGGACGAGGTGCCGATCGAGCCGCTGGAGGCGCCCATCTCCGGCAGGGCGACGCCGTCGGTGGCACGAAGTCGCGCTCGACCACGCCCGTGTAGATCTGGCGCGGGCGGCCGATGCGGGAGCCCGGCTCCTTGATCATCTCGTGCCACTGGGCGATCCAGCCCGGCAGCCGGCCGAGGGCGAACAGGACCGTGAACATCTCGGTCGGGAAGCCCATGGCCCGGTAGATCAGGCCGGTGTAGAAGTCGACGTTCGGGTAGAGGCTGCGCTCGACGAAGTAGTCGTCGGAGAGCGCGTGCTCCTCCAGCTTCAGCGCGATGTCCAGCAGCTCGTCGGACTTGCCGAGGGCGGACAGCACGTCGTGCGCGGCGGCCTTGATGATCTTGGCGCGCGGGTCGAAGTTCTTGTAGACCCGGTGGCCGAAGCCCATCAGGCGGACGCCGTCCTCCTTGTTCTTCACCTTGCGGATGAAGGAGTCGACGTCGCCGCCGGAGTCGCGGATGCCCTCCAGCATCTCCAGCACCGACTGGTTGGCGCCGCCGTGCAGCGGGCCCCACAGGGCGTTGATGCCGGCGGAGATCGAGGCGAACATGTTCGCCTGCGAGGAGCCGACCAGGCGGACCGTGGACGTCGAGCAGTTCTGCTCGTGGTCCGCGTGCAGGATCAGCAGCTTGTCGAGCGCGGAGACCACGGTCGGGTCCGGCTCGTACTCCTGCGCCGGGACCGAGAAGGTCATGCGCAGGAAGTTCTCGACGTAGCCGAGGTCGTTGCGCGGGTAGACGAACGGGTGACCGATCGACTTCTTGTACGCGTACGCGGCGATCGTCGGAAGCTTGGCGAGCAGACGGATCGTGGAGAGGTTGCGCTGGCGCTCGTCGAACGGGTTGTGGCTGTCCTGGTAGAACGTGGACAGCGCCGAGACCACCGAGGACAGCATGGCCATCGGGTGGGCGTCGCGCGGGAAGCCCTTGTAGAAGTTCTTGACGTCCTCGTGCAGCAGAGTGTGCTGCGTGATGTCGTTCTTGAACACCGAGAGCTCGTCGACGGTCGGCAGCTCGCCGTTGATCAGCAGGTAGGCGACCTCCAGGAAGGTGGAGCGCTCGGCCAGCTGCTCGATCGGGTAGCCGCGGTACCGCAGAATGCCCGCTTCGCCGTCCAGGTACGTGACGGCGGATTTATACGCGGCCGTGTTGCCGTAACCGCTGTCCAGCGTCACCAGACCGGTCTGGGCGCGGAGCTTTCCGATGTCGAAGCCCTTGTCACCGACGGTGCTGTCGATCACCGGGTAGGTGTACTCGCCGTCGCCGTACCGCAGTACTACAGAGTTGTCGCTCACGTCTTCCCTCACCGACGTTGTGCCTCATCTTCGAGGTTGCCCTGACTGTCTCTACCATCCCCCACTTGGCTCAGGAGAGTGCACTCGGGGTCGACCATCGGGCCTATCGACGGCACTGAGTGCCGCCAACTTGCTCATCCTGCCCCCTGCGTTCCCCTTCTGGAAGTGTCTTGTGACCTTCACGACTCGTTTGATCGATCATTTTTCGTTGAACCGAGCCGGAAGTCGAGCGCCGTGCACCGCCGGCCCGCCGAAACCGTGCGCACCGCCTGCCCGATCGCCTTGCGCGAACCGACGAGGACGACCAGCTGCTTGGCCCGGGTGACGGCCGTGTAGAGCAGGTTCCGCTGAAGCATCATCCAGGCGCTCGTGGTGACCGGGATGACGACCGCCGGATACTCGCTGCCCTGGGAGCGGTGGATCGTCACGGCGTATGCGTGTGCCAGCTCGTCGAGTTCGTCGAACTCGTACGGCACCTCCTCGTCCTCGTCGGTGAGCACCGTCAGGCGCTGGTCGACCGGGTCGAGCGAGGTGACCACGCCGACGGTGCCGTTGAAGACGCCGTTCTCGCCCTTCTCGTAGTTGTTGCGAATCTGGGTGACCTTGTCGCCGACGCGGAACACCCGTCCGCCGAATCTCTTCTCGGGCAGATCGGGGCGGCCCGGGGTGACGGCCTGCTGCAGCAGGCCGTTGAGGGTGCCGGCGCCGGCCGGGCCGCGGTGCATGGGGGCGAGGACCTGGACGTCCCGGCGCGGGTCCAGCCCGAACTTGGCCGGAATGCGACGGGCGGCCACGTCCACGGTGAGCCGTCCGACGGCCTCGGTGTCATCCTCGACGAAGAGGAAGAAGTCCTTCATGCCGTCCGTGACCGGGTGTTGGCCGGCGTTGATCCGGTGCGCGTTCGTCACCACACCGGACTGCTGGGCCTGCCGGAAGACCCGTGTGAGACGGACCGCTGGGATCGGGCCGCCGTCGGCCAGGAGGTCACGGAGCACCTCCCCCGCGCCGACGCTGGGCAGCTGGTCGACGTCCCCGACGAACAGCAGGTGCGCCCCCGGCGGGACGGCCTTCACCAGCTTGTTGGCGAGCAGCAGGTCCAGCATGGACGCCTCGTCGACCACGACGAGGTCGGCGTCCAGCGGGCGGTCCCGGTCGTAGGCCGCGTCGCCGCCGGGCTTGAGCTCCAGCAGGCGGTGGACGGTGGAGGCCTCGGCGCCGGTGAGCTCGGACAGGCGCTTGGCGGCCCGGCCCGTGGGCGCGGCCAGAACGACCTTCGCCTTCCGGGCGCGGGCCAGCTCCACGATCGAGCGGACCGTGAAGGACTTGCCGCAGCCCGGGCCGCCGGTGAGAACGGCGACCTTCTCGGTCAGCGCCAGCCTGACCGCGGCCTCCTGCTCGGGCGCGAGCTCGGTGGCCGTGCGCCCCTTCAGCCAGCTCAGCGCCTTGTCCCAGGCCACGGTCCGGAAGCCCGGCATGCGGTCCTCGTCGGTGCGCAGGAGGCGCAACAGCTGGGCGGAGAGGGAGAGTTCGGCGCGGTGGAAGGGGACGAGGTAGATCGCGGTGACGGGCTCGCCGCCGTCGGGCCCGGGGACCCGCTCCCGTACGACGCCGGGGTCCTCGCCGTCCTCCGCGGGCTCGGCCAGCTCGGCCAGGCATTCGATGACCAGGCCCGTGTCGACCTGGAGGAGCTTCACCGCGTCCTTGATCAGCTGCTCCTCCGGGAGGAAGCAGTGGCCCTGGTCGGTGGACTGGGACAGCGCGTACTGCAGGCCCGCCTTGACGCGCTCCGGGCTGTCGTGCGGGATGCCGACGGACTGGGCGATCTTGTCGGCGGTGAGGAAGCCGATGCCCCAGACGTCGGAGGCGAGCCGGTACGGCTGGTTCTTCACGACGGAGATGGAGGCGTCGCCGTACTTCTTGTAGATGCGCACGGCGATGGACGTGGACACCTCGACGGTCTGGAGGAAGAGCATGACCTCCTTGATGGCCTTCTGCTCCTCCCAGGCGTCGGCGATCTTCTTCGTCCGCTTGGGGCCGAGACCGGGGACCTCGATGAGGCGCTTGGGCTCCTCCTCGATGATCTGGAGGGTGTCCATGCCGAAGTGCTGTGTGATGCGGTCGGCGAAGACCGGGCCGATGCCCTTGACCAGGCCCGAGCCGAGGTAGCGGCGGATGCCCTGGACGGTGGCCGGCAGGACCGTCGTGTAGTTCTCGACGTGGAACTGCTTCCCGTACTGCGGGTGGGAGCCCCAGCGGCCCTCCATGCGCACGGACTCGCCGACCTGTGCGCCGAGCAGGGCACCGACGACCGTGAGCAGGTCGCCGCCGCCTCTGCCGGTGTCGACCCGGGCGACCGTGTAGCCGTTCTCCTCGTTGGCGTACGTGATGCGTTCGAGTACGCCTTCCAGCGTGGCCAGTCGCCGCTCGCCCGTTTGGGCGGCCCCCGCCTGATCGGTCATGATCCGACCGTACCGCCCGGGTACGACAGTGCGGGGGCGGACGGAACACCGGTGACCCCTCACATAAAGCGACCGATCAGTATGCGCACAGGGGCTCACCTTTCACGGTGAATACACAAGAGAGCTCGAAGCTTTACAGTTCAAGCATCCCGGCCGCCCCTTTTGTGATCCTTTCCCGTGGAAGAATTCAGGGGGTTCATGAAATGGGGGGCGGACTCGATTCCGGAGCGACCGTGATGCCGATGCGTCCCCCTGGCCCGAGCGCCCCCGGGCGCGCCCACACCGCGGGCACGCTTCTCGTCGGACTGTGCGCCGTCAGCACGTGGACGCTGCTCGTGGTGGCTCCGGCGATTTCCGGAGAGCACGCGATCGTGGCCCCGGGGTCTTCCACGCCGCACGGGAACACGCGCGTCCCTCCGGCGCCGCACCGGGCACCCGTGCCCGAATCCCTGCCCCTTCCCAGCCCCGGCCCGGGTTGATCCCACCCCGCCCGTTCCATCCCCCGGCTCCGAATGAAGACGAGGAACGATGTCACCCCAGGCCCAGAGCGTCGCCCTGTGGATCATGTCCCTGGCCATCAACATCACGGCGGCATGCGCGGGCATCGTCTGGGGCTGGGAGGCCTTCGCACAGTTCCTGCTGCCGGCGTTCGGGTCGGTGGTGGGGGCGTCGATGGTGAGCTACAGCCTGCGGCGGTGAGGACGCCGCGCGCTCCCGGGCAGCGCGAAAAGCCGATTGCCGCTCTGCCTCCCGCCTGAGTAGCGTCCGCCCCATGCCCCCGACCCTGCACACCGCGCGCCTGCTCCTGGGCCCGTACACCCGGGACGACGAAGAGGGTTTCGTCGCCCTGTTCCAGGACGTCGGGGTGTCCCGGTGGATGGGTGACGGGCCCTCTTCCGAGGCGGAGGACCGGGCGCTGTTCGGGCGGATCTTCAGCAAGGTCTATGCGCGGGACCTGTTCGACGTGTGGGCGGTCCGGCGCGAGGGACGACTGGTCGGGCACGCGGAGATCAAGCGCACCGACGCGGTGGACGGGCACGAGATCGTCTACGCGCTGGCTCCCGAGGCCTGGGGGAGCGGACTCGGGACCGAGCTCGCCGAGGCACTCCTGGCCTACGGCTTCGAAACGCTCGGACTCGCCGAGGTGCACGCCACCGTCGCCGCCGGGAACGAGGCCTCGTTGCGCCTGCTCGGGCGGATCGGGTTCGAGCACGTGCGTGACGTCGAGGAGGACGACGGGGGCCTCACCCGCGTGCTCACAGCCTGCCGAGGATGACCCCGCGCCAGGTCCAGCCGACGGTGAGCACGACATCCCGCAGGGGGTCGCGCAGTTCCGCGCTGCCGAAGCGGTAGGTCTCCGTCGCTTCGAGCCGGCCGCTCTCCCCGCGGCCGATCGTGTAGTCGCGGGAGACGGTCCGGTCGGGCCCGCGCGTGTACTGCCCGGAGATCTTCAGCCGCGGCGGGTCGCCGACCCGGGTGACCC
>NZ_JBEXSH010000644.1:0-5312 GCF_040613555.1 Streptomyces sp. NPDC006265 | reverse complement strand
AGTCCAAGCACACCTGCTCGAACTCCTCGGCATCGACGAAACCAGACCCCGCTGGCTGGAGACCTAAACCCCCAAGTGCGAAGTCACCGGCTAGTGCCGCGACAGGCAACGTTCGCCCCGTCACGATGCCCGGCACGCTCCCCCACACTCTCGACTCCGCTCGAGCAGGGGGTACCCCCACTGGCCACACCGGCCGAAACCCCGAGTACGTCCGGTACGAGGGCTTCCGGTCGGCACGCCGAGAGCACGCACCGGACGCCGCTCCTCAACGGGCAAACGTCGCCTGCCGCCCGCACTAGCTCGGACGGCCCTCAGCAACACCGCCGCCCACCTGGCAAGAGGGCGTGTCTCACAGGGACGGATGGTTCCTTCGGTCCCTCGGGGAACCTATCGTCAAGGTCATGTTCGCTGTCTACGCCGCCCGAATCGACCGCGACCAGCCGCTGTCCGGCCTGGAGTTGGGAGAGCGCCCTGCTCCCGAGGCCCGTCCCGGCTGGAGTACCGTCACGGTCAAGGCCGCCTCCCTCAACCACCACGACCTGTGGTCCCTGCGTGGCGTGGGCCTCGCAGAGGACAAGCTGCCGATGATCCTCGGCTGTGACGCCGCCGGCGTCGACGAGGACGGCAATGAAGTCGTCCTGCACTCCGTGATCGGACAGAGCGGGCACGGAGTCGGCCCGAAGGAACCCCGTTCCATCCTCACCGAGCGCTACCAGGGCACCTTCGCCGAGCAGGTCGCCGTGCCGACCTGGAACATCCTGCCCAAGCCCAAGGAGCTCTCCTTCGCGGAGGCCGCCTGTCTGCCGACGGCGTGGCTGACCGCGTATCGGATGCTGTTCACCAACGCAGGGGTACGGCCCGGAGACTCCGTACTGGTGCAGGGTGCCGGTGGTGGTGTCGCCACGGCGGCGATCGTGCTGGGCAAGGCCGCGGGGCTCCGGGTCTTCGCCACCAGCCGGGACGAGGCCAAGCGGAAGCGGGCCCTGGAACTCGGGGCCGTCGAGGCGCTGGAGTCCGGGGCGCGGCTGCCGCAGCGCGTCGACGCCGTGATCGAGACCGTCGGGGCCGCCACCTGGTCGCATTCCGTGAAGTCGCTGAAGCCCGGCGGCACGCTGGTCATCTCCGGTGCCACCAGTGGCGACCGGCCCTCCCATGCCGAGCTGACCCGGATCTTCTTCCTGGAGCTCAAGGTCGTCGGGTCCACGATGGGCACCAAGGACGAGCTGGAGGACCTGCTGGCGTTCTGTGCCGCCACCGGGGTGCGGCCCGTCATCGACGAGGTCATGCCGATGGACCGGGCTCGAGAAGGCTTCGAACGGCTGGCCGCGGGTGAGCAGTTCGGGAAGGTCGTGCTGACGAATCCCTGAGCTTGCTCGAGGTGCGTCGACGGTCGGCCCGGGAGGGGCCGGCCGTTTTCATTTGTCAACTATGGTTGACGAGAGTCGGCTGTCAACGTAGGTTGACTTCATGACCGAAGCTACCGATCTGGCCGAGCGTGCGGGTGACCGTGATCCACGGGTCGGCCTACGGGCCGTCGCCGCGCTGCGTCGGCTGCTGGAGCAGTTGGAAGCCGTCCAGGTGCACAATGCGCGCAACCAGGGCTGGTCGTGGCAGGAGATCGCCACCGAACTCGGTGTGAGCAGGCAGGCCGTGCACAAGAAGTACGGGAGGCATTGATGTTCGAGCGGTTTACACAAGACGCCAGGGATGCGGTCAAGGGCGCTTACGCGTATGTGGAGGGGAGCGGTGGGGGTGGGCAGTGTGTGGAGCCGGAGCATCTGCTGCTGGCGCTGCTCGACCGGGAGGGCGGTCGGGGGTCCTTCGCGCTCGTCGCTCTCGGGCTCGATGAGCGGCGGGAATCCGTGCGGGAGGCGCTGCGTGAGGCGCGGAGGCGGGCCGGGCTGACGCAGGCCGACACCGCCGCGCTGGCCGGACTGGGGATCGATGTGGGGGAGATCGTCGCCCGGGTGGAGGAGGCGCACGGGGTCGGCGCCCTGGCCGGGGACCGAAAGGGCAAAGCGCGGTGGTCGGGGCGGGTCTCCTTCGGCGGGGGTGCCAAGGAGGTGCTGGAGCGCTCACTGCGGGTCGCTCTCGCCCAGCGGGACCGGCACATCGGGGACGAGCACCTCCTGCTGGCCCTGACCTTGTGCCCCGGCGTGCCGGCCGAGGTCCTCGCCGACCACGGGGTGACGTACGAGTCCCTGGTGCGGGTGCTGTACGGCAGTGATGGCGAGGCCAAGGCCGGCTGAAGGGCAGGGCGGGGCCGGGGCTCCGGGTGGGCGTCTACTTCTTCTGCGTACGCAGGAGGGCTCCTATGTGGGCCGCCGCCGTCGACAGGTGCCGGCGGGCGTCGCGCAGCTGGTCGGGGGTGACGCCGTGGTCGCGGGCCGCGTCGCGGATGTCGTCCCGGAAGCGGTCGAGCAGGCGGTCCAGGTCGCGGGCGGGGTCGCCGGTGGAGTCTGCGGCGTTCTCGTGCGCCCAGGCCGGTTCGTAGGCGGCTGGGAAGCCCTCCGAGGGCTCTGAGGGGGCCGGTTCGGGAGCGGACCTGCCGGTGCCGGTCCAGTCGAAGCCGAGGTCCTTGCCGAAGTCCTTGCCGTAGTCCTTTCCGAACTCACCCACCTCCTTGACCAGTTCGCTCAAGCCCTCGCGCAGCCCCGTCGGCCAGTCGCCGCGTGTGAAGTGGTCCTGCACCTGCTCCTGGACGCGACGGGTGATGCGCTGAACCTGCTCCTGGGCCTGAACCCGGGCCTGCTCCTGGGCCTCTTTCGCCTGGCGGCGGGCGCGCTGGGCGTCCTCGCGGGCGCGGCGGCTCTCGTCCTTGGCGCGCCGGGCCTGCTCCTTCCACTCCTGCCGGGCGCGGCGCATCTCCTCCTTGGCGATGCGCCAGGCCTCCTTGTCGCCATACGGCGAGGAGTCGCCGTATCGGGCGCCTGCCGTGCCGTCGGTCCTGGTGCCGCTGTCCCGGCGGGCCTCGGTCGCCGCGGCGCGCATCTCGCGGCGCAGGTCGCCGGCGGCTCCGCGCACGTCGGCCTGGATCTCCGCGGCCAGTTCCGCGACCGACTCCCGGATCTCCAGCTCCAGGTCGGCCAGCTCGCCGCTGCGGTCGGCCAGCTCGGCGCGGCCCGCGTCCGTGATCGAGTAGACCTTGCGGCCGCCCTCGGTGGTGTGGGTGACCAGGCCCTCGGCCTCCAGCTTGGCCAGGCGCGGGTAGACCGTGCCCGCCGATGGTGCGTACAGCCCCTGGAAGCGCTCCTCGAGGAGGCGGATCACCTCGTAGCCGTGGCGGGGGGCCTCGTCCAGCAGTTTCAGCAGGTAGAGGCGGAGGCGGCCGTGGGCGAAGACGGGGGGCATGTCAGAGCACCTTCTTGTCGGTCGTGCCGTCGGCCGGGGCGGTGGTGGGGTCATCGCCCCGGCCGGAGACGGAATTGTCTCCCGAGCCGTCCTGGGTGCCGCGCCCCGGGGCTGCCGCCGCGCCGCCGGCGGGCGGGGTGTCCTCTCGCTCGCCGTGATCGTCCTCCCCGGCGGGGCGGCGCAGCAGGGCGATCGAGCCGGAGACGGTGGTGGCCCGCAGTTTGCCGGTGCCCGCGCCGAGGCGGCCCGTGATCTTGTGGGCGCCCCACTGGCCGTGCACCCGCAGCCCGTCGAAGGCGTTGGAGACGGAGCCGCTCGCCGTGTTCGCCTCGACCTCCGCGTCCGCCGGGTACGGCAGCCGGATCGCGATCTCACCCGAGACGCTGGTCAGACGGACGTCCGTCGGGCCGTTCGGGTCGAGGTCGACGATCATCGAGCCGCTGACCGAGTCCGCCCGCACGGAGGGTCCGGAGCCCTCGACCACCGTGAGGTCGCCGGAGACCGAGTTGAATCGCAGCTCGCCGGTCACGTCCTGGGCCTCCAGGCTGCCGGAGACCGTGTCGGCGCGGACCGGGCCCGAGAGTCCCACGAGCGTCGTGTCGCCGGTGACGCCCTTCACCACCGACGGGCCCTGGATCCCGGAGATCACGGCGGCCGCGCCCACCACGCCCACCTCCACGCGGGTGCCGACCGGGACGGCCAGGGAGACCACCGCGCTGCGGCGCCAGCCCTTGCGGTCCAGCCACTTGAGGAAGCCCTTCCAGGGCAGGTCCTCGTAGGCCACCGTCAGGACGCCGTCCTGCTGGGTCACCACCAGGGGTGGTCCCTCGATCTCGGAGATCTCCAGGCGGGCGGAACCTTCGTCGGTGCCCACCACGTTCACCGTTCCGTTGACGAGACGTACGTGCAGATCGCTCACGGGCTCGTCGAAGGTGAGCTTCCTCGGTTCCGTGACGGACCACTCGGACATGCTGCAGACCTCCCCGACTCGACGCGCCATATCGCGTCCTCTCGTATTCACGATATATCGCGGTCCCGGAAAGTCAAGACACCCGTTCTGGGGATGGGTGGGTGGATAAAAGTGCTCAAAATCGAATGATTCGCCCTAGCGTGTGAGCATGCCGACGGAAGCTGCCCGCACCGGTCCCGCGTCTGGGGCGTTGCTGCTGTGCCGGGCGGCGCCCGCGTCCGTCGCCCCCGTCGCCCACCTGTTGCGCGAACCGATGCGGCTCACGCGCGCGGGCGGCGAATGGAGCGTTCTCGTCCCCGAGGGCAGGCCCTGGCGGGACGGCGCCGAGCCCGTCGACCGCGTGGTCACCGGCTGGACCACGGCCCTCGCCGTCGGCGCGGCCTGGCCCGTCCTGGCCCTGTGGTGGGACCCCGACCACGCGGGATTCACCTTCGCGTCCGGCTTCCGCCGCCCGGTCGGCTTCGAGTGGCTCGCGAGCGGCGTCCCGGTCGGGGAGGAGGAGGCGATGCGCACGTTCGCCGCCCGGCTGGGTCTCGACCCCGTGCACGACGTCCAGGACCTCGACCGGCTGACCGCACCCGACGCGGCGGTCGACGCCCGCACCCGCCTGCGCGGACTGCTCGGGGTCCTCGCGCGGTTGGGCGTCGCCCTGCCCGCCGAACTGGCCCCGGGCGAATCCGCCGACCGTCTCCTGGAGGCCGCCGCCGGACGGCCGGACAGTCTGCCCGTCGAGTGGCCGGGCTGGCGTGAGACGGTCGCGGAACGCGACACCGTGGACCACGGCCGCCTCGGCCCCTGGATGCCCTGGACGGGCGGCCCCAGGGCCCGGGCCCTGGCCCTGGCGCAGGTGGCGGCGGGGCTGCCGCTCCTGGTGCGGGGCCTGCGGCGGCGGGGTGGCGGCTGGGCACCGGCCAGGGCCCTCGTCGGTGACGCGCTGCTGCTGGGGCACCTGCCCGAGCAGGAACTGGGCGAGAAGGCCGCGGACGCGGTC
>NZ_JBEXSH010000643.1:0-5332 GCF_040613555.1 Streptomyces sp. NPDC006265 | reverse complement strand
CCAGACCCAGTGCAGTGTCACGGTCGTCGGCACGTCCTGTGCCGATCACCTGGGCTCCCGCCGCGCGGGCCAGCTGCACGGCGATCGAGCCGACGCCGCCCGCGGCACCGTGGATGAGGACGCTCTGCCCGGTTTGGAGGTGGGCGTGGTCGAACAGGGCCTGCCAGGCGGTGAGTCCGGAGATGGGCAGTGCGGCGGCCGTGACGTGGTCGACGTCGGCGGGGAGGGGGGCGAGGTTGCGGGCTTCGACCGCGGTGTACTGGGCCAGGGTGCCGTTGCGGGCCCAGTCGGTCAGGCCGTACACGCGCTGCCCGATGGTCAGCCCGGTGGTGCCGTAGCCGAGTTCTGTGACGACGCCGGACAGTTCGTGGCCGGGCACGCTCGGGGTCCGGTCGTGTCCGGCCCGGTCGGTCCAGGTGCCGGGCCAGTCCAGCTCGCCCGGCGTGAAGCAGGCGGCGTGGACCTTCACGATCACGTCGTTCTCCGCGGCGTGCGGGTGGGGCAGCTCGGCGAGGGCCAGGCCGCTGGCACCGGCCTCGCGGTCCTGGACGGTGATGGCTTGCATGGAGGCTCCTCCGAGGTACGGGAGGTGGGAGCTGGCGTACGCCGCGGTGGGCACCTTCGACCTTAGGATCCAGGCAACCCAAGCATATGGGCCATTCCTGCCCGCATCGAGTGGGCCATTTACTCGCCGATACTCAGAGTGACGTCTGGGCTGGTCATCGTTGCCCAACGGCGCGAAGTGGCTGCCGAGGCGCACCACTAGGAGACTGTCCGTGGAGGGTCTGCCTCACGTCCGTCGCCCTCGAACGCACTCGCACAAGTGAACCGGCTGACCAGCCCGTCCCAGGTTCGTGGCCGATTGGCCCGCCGGGTGGCCACTGGTCGTGACATTTGGCCACGGAATCTGAGATCCCAGAGCGGGCAGCGGCAAGAGATGGGAGTGAACGGTCATGGCACGCGCGATCTGGACCGGTGTGGTGTCCTTCGGGCTGGTCAGCGTGCCGGTCGGCCTCTACAGCGCGACCGAGGACCACACCCTCCACTTCCACCGGCTCCAGCGCGGCACCGCCGACCGGATCCGCAACCGCCGGGTGAACGAACGCACCGGCGACGAGGTCAACACCGGCGACATCGTCAAGGGATACGAGGTGGGCGAGCGCGAGTACGTCATCGTGGAGCCCGAGGAACTGGACGAGATCGCGCCGGGGCGCTCCCAGGCCATCGACATCACCGACTTCGTCGACCTCGAGGCAATCGAGCCGGTCTACTTCGACCGCACCTACTACCTCGCCCCGCGCGGCAAGGAGTACACCAAGGTCTACGAGCTGCTGCGGGCAGCACTGGCAAGGTCGAACAGGGTCGGCGTCGCCACGTTGGTGATGCGCGGCAAGCAGTACCTGACCGCGCTGCGCGCAGAGGACAAGGTCCTGGTCCTCCAGACCCTCCACTGGGCCGATGAGGTTCGTGACCCGCGCAAGGAGCTCCCCGAGCTGCCGTCCGGCAGCGCGGGCAAGGGCAAGGAGCTGGACATGGCACTCCAGCTGATCGACTCCCTCTGCGGGCCGTGGGACCCGGCCCGCTACCGCGACACCTACCAGGAGAAGGTGCGAGAACTGGTCAAGGCCAAGGCCGAGGGCCAGGAGGTCGCCGCGGCCGAGGAGGCACCGGCGGCCACCAACGTCGTCGACCTGATGCAGGCGTTGCAGGGCAGCATCGACCAAGCCCACGGCAGCCGCGAGAATCCCACCAGGCAGAGGCAGAAGCGGCCGACCTCGACACGCAAGCCTGCTGCGAAAGGGAAGAAGACCGCTCGGGAGGCACCGTCGAAGAGGCGCCGCTCAACGGCCTCATCCCGCGACCAGCACGGTGCCGGCAAGAGCCAGCTGCGGCAGCTGAGCAAAGCGGAGCTGTACCAGCGGGCCACCGAAGACGATGTCCCCGGCCGATCGAAAATGAACCGCGAGGAACTCGTCGACGCTCTCGCCCACGCCGGTCACCGCCGCAAGAAGAGCGCCGCCTGACGTCGCGCCCATGCCGGGGACCTGTCCGAGCCACGATTCATCTCGCCCGTGATCGAGCACCGTCTGCGGCCGGGTGGGCCGCAGAGCCGAAGCGGGACGGTTCTCCAGACACTCAGAACTGGCACTCGCCGGTGTGTACGGCGACGATGTTGCGCCCGGCTCAGTCGCCGTACAGCCAGCTGTCGTACCCCGCGCCGTCCACCAGGTGGTAGAGCCCGAAGGTGCCGGGGAACAGCACCAGGGCCAGCACCCCGATCCGCAGCAGGACCGGGGCCGCGACGGTCACGGGCCCAGCCTGACCCCTGACGGGGCGCCAGTCGCGGCAACGCCGGATGTCTCCCCCGCAGGCCCACCAGAAGAAGAGCCCGATGAGGACCCCGACCACGGCCATGGCAGCGGCGAACCCTCCGGCGACAGCGAGAAACGTCCTCCGGTCATGGTGGTCGCCGACGAACAGGGGGGCCACCCCGAGCAGGGGCATGGCGGCCCGCCCGTACACGGTCCCAGGCGCCGCCACGTCCCGGATCCGGAGCAGGGGTCGGATGATCGCTCCTCGGTGCGCATACGCGGCACCGTAGCCCAGCCCCGCCGCCGGGATCACGCCGCCTCCCGGCCACCCGGACTTGGCCTCCTAACTGCTCGAAGCTACCTGCCCGGCCCCCGGCTTCACCCCATCCACTCCGACTGCCGGCGCTCTGCGCCCGCTGCGCGATCCGGACGCGCCCGAGATGGACGAGGGCGACGACACGGCGAGCTGGGGCCGTCGCCCGCCGGGATCAGGGCGGCGTCGTACTGCTCGACGGCCCAGGGCAGCACTACGGCGCCATCTGCGGAATTGGGGGCACTGTGGCGCGAGAGGCCTCACCGCTGTGGGCGGCGACGGCCGCCAGGCAGACACCCCGGGCCATGCTGCTCTGCTCCGCCGTCACCAGCGGCCGCAACGCTGCGCAGGCCGGGGTCGGAGGTGAAGACCGCTAGTTTCTAGGGGGCTTCTGATGGATCTCCGCAGCGTCGCGGCGCCGCGGCATGGTCCCGCTCCCCGCACCGCCCTACGAACGGCCGCGTCACGCCTGGCGATTGCGGCCTTCGTCTCGGGCCTGCTGGAAGGCGTCGGCGATCGTCTCCGCAGCACCCGACAGGACTCCCTTGGTCTTGCCGCGGGCACCGGACTCGGTGACCTTCCCCGCGAGCTCCGTGAGCCCGGCCGGCTTGCGCGGCCCCGCCTCCAGATCGAGACGGTTGCACGCCTCGGCGAAGCGCAGGTAGGTATCCACGCTGGCCACCACGATCCGCACGTCGATCTTGAGGATCTCGATACCGACGAGGGAGACGCGCACAAACGCGTCAATCACCAGCCCACGGTCGAGGATGAGCTCAAGAACGTCGTAGAGGCCGCTGGAACCGCCCCCGCCCCCCTGCTGTGTCGCGACGACCATCGCGTTCATCCTTCGTCGCCCGCGTCGTCTCCCCGCACGATGCTGTCAGCGCTGCCCCGCTGGGAGGCAGGCCTGGCATGCGGATGACCCCTATTCGCCACATCAAACGCACGTACGAAGCCCTGTGGAGGTTCTCTCCTTTGACCGGGCTTGCCGGCGAGGAGCGGCGCCTCGCGGCGCTCGGCGCAGCCCGTCGCACTGCCGAAGCTGTCGACGACGATGGCAAGATCACTTTTGTTGGTCGGTGCGGTTCAGCCAACAGCCAATGGGCTTCATGCAGGTGCCCATTCTTTCTGGGTGATTGCTTGCGGAAGTCTGCGACCGCCGCGGAATGAAGCAGGGGTCCCTCCTGGATGGCACTGATGTGCGGGCGAAGAGGCCAGGAGCGCGGTCCAGTCCTGGTCGACGGACCATTCGGCGAAGCTGTGCCAGCCGACTTCGGGGTGGTCGCGGCGCAGCCCGGCAACGTCAACGTCGAGGCCGGAGGTGGTGAAGTACTCGAACATGGCGGCCAGGTCTGCGGACCGGGTCCGCACGTAGGTCAGAGGCACCTCCTGATGGTGCACCGGGCGGCCGATGGCTGCGGCGAGGCTCTCCGCGATCTGGCCCGGTGTGCATTCGTCGGAGGCGATGTCGATGCGCCTTGCGGTGAACTCGTCGCGGCGCTGGAGGGCTAGCGCGGCGAATGCGCCGATGTCGTCGGCGGGAATGAACGTGAGCGGGTGGTCGGTGGGCATGGGCCAGGCGAAGGTGCCGTCACGCAGGCCGTCGAGGGTCCAGCCACTTGCGTAGTTGTCCATGAACGCCGCTGGGGCGAGCACCGTCCAGGGCAGGCCGGCAGCACGCAAGTGCTGCTCGACCACGTACTTGCTCTCGTAGTGCGGCACGCCGGTGCCGCGGTCGGCGTGCGCGGCGGAGGCGAGCACGACGTGCCCGAGGCGGGCGGCCGCAGCAGCGTCGACGATTGCCTTGCCCTGCCGGGCTTCGGTTGCGGTGTCGGCTCCGAAGGGAGTGGTGGGCCCGGCTGTACGAGGAGTTGTCGATGGAGTCCCGCCGCTACCTTGCGGCATATGTGCTGTTCAACCAGACTCTCGCCGACCACCTCGGGCTGCACGCGACCGACGTGCAGTGTCTGAGTCTGCTGACGGCCGAGCCGGGGCCGCTCACCGTGAAGCAGATCGCCGAGATGACCGGCCTGACCACGGGCTCTGCCACACGGCTGGTGGACCGGCTCGAACGAGGGGGCTACGTGGCCCGCACCCCGGACCGGCAGGACCGCCGCCGGGTCCTGGTCGCCCTGGTACCCGAACGCGTGGCCCGCGTCACCGCGGTCTGGGACGACCTCGGCGTGGCCTGGCAGTCGCTGCTCGACGGCCACACCGAAGACGAGCTAGAGGTGATCACCCGTCACATGCGACAGGCCCAAGACCTCAGCCACGCCCAGATGCGGCACCTGCGATCCCGGCCCAAGCCAGACTGAGGAGGACGTACACGAGCAGAAGCACCATGACGCTCACCCCGCTGCCCCAACTCACTGCATTGACCTGAACCCGGGATGCCTCTTACTCAGACGCCACGGATACGGTTCGCAGGTCTCGAACTCCCCCCCCGCGCCCCTCCTGCTCACCCCGCAATTCGGCCCATGTCGTGCGGGCCCGTTCATGCATGATGACGGGATGAACCAGAGCGACCAGCGCTTCCACGTCATCGTGCTGTCGAACTTCGCGAAGGGCTTCGACAAGTACGCGTTCGCTTACGGTAAGGCGGGGATACCGGAGTGAACCGCCCCGGGTTCGGTAGAGATCTCAGTTGGTGGTCGTGACCTGGGGTTTCGTGGTTGTCAGGTAGTAGTTGGTCTCGTATTCGACGGGT
>NZ_JBEXSH010000642.1:0-5334 GCF_040613555.1 Streptomyces sp. NPDC006265 | reverse complement strand
GGACGTCCTCCGGTTTGCCGGGCCCGAGCGCGACCGGGCCGTGCGGGGTCGCCCGGCGGACCAGCGCGCCGTCCCGGTAGGCGAACTCCGGGGCCGAGCCGATGACGTTCTCCCTGGGCAGACCCCAGGTGTCCTCGCAGATCACCCGCATGAAGTCGCGCCCGCCGCCCGAGCAGACGAACAGCCGCCAGCCGTGCGCCCTGAGGTAGTCGAACAGCTCCAGCATCGGCTGGTAGACGAGACCGGAGTACGGCACGCCGAAGCGTTCGTGGCGCCAGGAGTCCAGGTACCGGGCGGCCTCGGCCTCGTACTGGGCGAGCGTGGAGCCTTCCCAGGCCGAACCGATGGCCTCCACCATCGACGCCACCGCGTCGGGGTCCTGTTCGTTCAGCGCGCGGAAGTACGACGCGTCCCGGTCGACGATCGCCCGGTAGGGCCGCTCGCGGGCCAGCGACGGGTCCGCCTCCAGCCGCGCGGCCAGTTTCCCGAGGACGAACGCCATCTGCACCGGCGCGGGCTTCTCGACCCACAGGGTTCCGTCGTTGTCGAACACGGCGACCCGGTCCATCGGCGCGACGAAGCCCGGCGAGCCTTCCGCCGCCGCGGACGTCACGAAGTCGACGATCGCCCGTTTCGCGGCACCGTCGTTCCAACTCCCCAGCGGGGTCGTGCCCATGCACCTCACCGTCCGTACCGTCGTACCTCCGAAGCGCCGTCGGGCGAGGTCAGTCCACCGCCTCGATCTCGCCCGGCCGCCAGGTCTTGTCGAAAAACGGCTGCAGCGGGCTGTAGAGCCGCAGGACCACGAACCATCCCCGGCCCGGCGTGGTCTGGATCCAGTTGCCCTCCGGCACGCCGTCGGGCCGGTCGGGCCCGAAGTGCACCGTGGTCGTGCCGTCCGCGTCGGGGACCGCTGCCGGGGTGGGATAGGCCTGGCTGCCGGCCCGGGGGAACCGTTGCGGGGTGTCGAGCATCGACCGCGTCTGGTTGTCGTAGACGGTGACCGACCAGAACCTCGCGGCAGGGATGTCCGGCGGAAGGACCAGTCGGTAGTACCTGCCTCCGTCGAAAGCCCGGCCCTCCTGATCCGCCAGGGAGAACACGTACTGCGAGCCGACGCCGGGCAGCGGCGCCGTGAACGCCGGGCTGATGCCCACGCCCAGGTACCACCACCAGGAGCGCAGGTTGAGTTTCCGGGCGCCGTCGTTCGGGCGGGGCTCGACGCCCCTGTCGGTGATGTCCGCGGGCGGGGCCAGGAACTCGTGGCCGGACACGAGCAGGCCGTTGAGCCACCGGGAGGAGGCACCGTAATAGTGCGCCCCCTCGGCCGGACGCGGACGGCAGGCGAGGGTGCGGGCCGTGGCGTTGCCGACCGCGGCTGCCTCGGTGAGGATCTCCCGCATCCGCGCGTCCGGATCGAAGGGCCTGCCCTTGACGATGCCGACCGCGGCCAGAGCACCGGCGATCTCGGGGTCGAGGGCTTCGGCCGGCTGGTCGTGCACGAGCTCGCTCGCGAAGTCGAAGTACGTCGCGTCCCCGGGCGGAACCGTGTTCATGGGAAGGCCTGAGCCCTCGACGAAGCGCGGCGGGTCGGGCCTGTGCAGGGCGGCGGTCCAGGTCTGAGCGGTCCACGGCAGCGGCGGGGCCGTGCCGCCGGTGACGATCTCCCCGATGCTGGTCCCGTAGAGCCCGGGGACGTAGCGGTAGAGGCGCAGTCCTTCCTTGACCCGCTCGACCGCCGGCTTCGGGTCATCGCCCTCCAGGAAGGCCCGACCGCCCAGGATGAGCCGCGTGGTGCGGGTCCGGAGCGTGAAGAACCCGCCCTCGGGAAGAGGGCCCTCGTGACCGGGTGGCACGAAGAGGTACTTGCCGCCCGCTCCGCGATCCGGACCGGCCATGCCGGGGTCCGCGACCCAGCGGAACCACATGTCGTTGAGGAAGCAGAGGGCCAGGGGCGGCACTTCCACCACCAGCGGACCCTCGGTCAGGTCGAGGAAGGTCAGGAAGTAGACGGTGTCCGCGTTCCCGGTCAGCACGAGCGTCTTGGGATCCATGAACTCCGAGAAGAGCAGGACGTCGTGGTCCTGGATTCCGGCCTCCAGGAATCCCTTGCGGGCCGCCCACAGGCTGACGCCGGAATACGCGTCGAGGAACGCGCTGACCGCGCGCACGTGACTTACATGGTCGTAGACCCGGTTCGCGGTCTCCTCGGTGGGCACACCCAGCGGGAATTCCAGCGTGCCCAGGTGGGTCTCGACCCGCTCCGGAGTGGAGATCGACTCCATGGCCTGGGGTGAGACCTGTGCGGTGCGCTGCAAGGGATCGCTCCGTTCTCGGGAAAGGGCCACCCTGTCGACCATGTGCCTCACCTACCGCAGACCACCACCGCACCTGGGCCATCGGAGGGTCTTGGAGTGGAGGGGTAGGTGGTTCGGCCTTCGGCGGGGCACGGCTGAACGACGCCGGGCAAGACCGTCACCGTGTCGTCCCTCGCCCCGGGCCGACGGGCCCCGTTCCTGGCCGCTACGTCGTCCTCACCGGGCCGGCTGTGCCTTGATCGTCAGACTCACCGTGACCGGCGTGATCGACACGGTGGGGAGATCGCACCGGGCGAGCGCCCTGATGCCCACCAGCTTGGGCAACGCTTCGGCACCGCTCTCCTCCAGGAGGAAGTTGACCGGCAGGACGGCGGGCAGGGCGTCGCGGGTGTGCACAATGCGGCCCACGGGCGCGCTGGCCAGCCGGCCCAGGCTCTCCTGCCGGTTCAGCTCGCGGATCCGTCATTGCGGTACATCAGCCCGGTCGTCTTCCCATGTGTCGTCCGGTGCGCGGACTCCGATTCTTCGCGGGGAAACAACCGGCGGCGAGGGCCGACAGTCCCTGACCGGTCGCGGAACGGCCCTCCTCCGGACAGCGGGTGGGGCCCGCCCCTCTGACGTGTCCACCGGTGCCGCGTTCAGGCCGCGCCGGTCTCGACGGCCTTGTGCCGTGGTCCGCCCGGCACGACCTTCAGCGCGCCGATGCCGGCGGTTCGGCCCACCGGACCTCCGCGACCGTCCGCCGGCCGTACTCGGACGGTACCTGCCGCAGGGCCGGACGCTGGTGAGCGGCCATCTTGCGCCCGGCAGGCACATCACGGTCTGGCTGGACGCCCGCGGCAAGCTCGCCACCCCGCCGACCGGGCCGGTCGACGCCCTTGTCTCGTCCGTGCTTCCCGGTCGTGGCACCGTCTCCGTCCTTGCCGGCGCCGCTTTCGGTACGGCATCCCTCGCACCGGCGGCGTCTCGCCCGACGGCGCATGGCTCAGTGGGACGCGAAGTGGCGGCTCGTCGGTCCGCGGTGGAGCAAGCAAGCGGGCCGCCTTCGGCGAGGCAACCGCCGAAGGCGACATGGTGCCGGACATCCAGCCTGGCCATCGCCCTCTTGACGCCCGGCATGGGCGGGATGTCCCGCCGCGAGGCCGTCGAGTCGAGCGGTCCGGAGCTGACGAACCACGCCGGCCGGTGCGCCCGTGCTCCGCGGTGCCGCCGTACGAAGCGCCTGGCGTCCTTGTGTCAGCGCCCGGCGTACAGGGCGCCGCCGACCACCACGGCCTCGTAGGGATTCAGGTCCGTCACGGACCGGGCGGGCACCTCGGCCGTGATCCCCATCGTCCGCAGCACATCCGCCACGGTCTCGGCGATCTCTTCCGTCGATCCGTTGGTCGCCCCGTGGGCGACCAGCACCCTCTGCTCCATGGTGGTCCGCCTCCTCTCACAGACGCCGCAGCCAGTCGTCCGCGACGCCGCCCGGAACGCCTCTGTCGTCGTGGAACTCGGAATCGTCGAAGCGGTGGGTGAGCCTGTCCACGACGTCGACGACTCCGTCGGTCCGTCGGGTCATGGCCACGGCGATCTCGGTCTCGCTCTTTCGCTCCATCTGGCCTTCCAGCGTGACGACTCCCTCCGTGACGGTGACGTCGATGCTGCCATTGACCAGCCACAGTCCGCGTTCCAGCACCTCGCACATCACTTCCTCGCGGATCTCCCCGTCGGGGCGCAGGAAAGTCTGCAGCAGGTCGTGGCGGGTGACGATGCCGACCAGGCGGTCGTCCTCGTCGAGCACCGGAAGCCGGTTCACGCGGTGCCCGACCATGGTGCGGGCGGCCTCAACGACGGTGTCCTCGGCGTGCACGCTGACGGCGGGAGCGGTCATCAGCCGGCCGGCCGTGCGCGCCCGTGCCTTGGCCGCCCGCCGACGGGCGCGGGGTGTCAGCCGTGCGACGCGGAACCGCGGGGGCGGCTCGTAGGCGAGCGGCGTCGCGGCCTGGTGGAGCATCAGGTCCGTCTCGGAGACGACGCCGATGACATGCTGGTCGTCGTCCACCACGGGCAGTCCGCTGACGCGGTGTTCCGAGAGCAGCCTGGCGACGGCCTTGAAGGAGGTGCCGTACTCGGCGCGGATCACCTCGGTGGTCATCACGGAGCCGACCTTCTGGTTCCTCATGCTGTTCCTCCTCAGCGCAGTCGGCGCGGACAGGACGCGGATCACGATGACCGGACAGTCCGCCGCGGTGGCCATGGTCAGAGTGACGGAGCCGAGCAGGAGGTCGGCGAGTTCGCCGCGCCTGCTCCTTCTGTGCGTCTCTTCGGTGGGCCGCGTCAGTCGTGCGCGACGACGGCGACGGGGGTGGTGGCGTGGTGCATGACCGCGTGGGCGACGGCGCCGATGTGCACGCCGAACGGGTTGCGGCGGATGCGGCGTCCGACGACGACGAGGGAGGCGTCGCGAGCCGCGTCGATGAGGTGTTCGGCGGGAATGCCGAGCCGGCAGGTCTCGGTCACCTCGACGTCCGGGTACTTCTCCCGCCAGGGCAGGAGTGCCTCAGTGAGTGCTTCGGCCTGGGCGCGGGCCAGTTCCTCGCGCGGGTCGAATCCGGCGGCCAGGCTGTAGGTGTAGGAGGACGGCAGGGTCCAGACCCTCAAGGCGGTCAGCGGGGCCCCACGGCGCCGCGCCTCCTCGAAGGCGAAGGAGAGGACGGTCCCGTCGGGGCTGCCGGTGTCCAGCCCCACGACCACGGGCCGGAAGCCTGTGGCGGCGGACGGGATGCCGGCGGGGCCCATGAGGTGTTCGTCGGCGGCCTGTTCGCCCGCCCGGACGAGGATCACCGGCGCCTCGGCGTGGGCGAGGACGGACTGGCCGACGGACCCGATCAGGAAGCCCGCGAGGCCGCTCAGGGCACGCGAGCCCAGCACCAGCAGTTCCGCGTCGCGAGCGGCTTCGAGCAGCACCTCCGCCGGAGTCCCGGCCCGCTGCTCGGTGGTCACCTCCACCCCGGGGTGCCGCAGCCTCAGA
>NZ_JBEXSH010000641.1:0-5345 GCF_040613555.1 Streptomyces sp. NPDC006265 | reverse complement strand
GGCGACGAAGCCCTTGGCGAACTCTTTGGCGTATCCCTTGCTCTCCTGTGCGAAGTCGGACGCGAAGATCCCTGTGGGCTTCTGGCTGCCGGACTGGACGACTCCAGCACCCAAGCCC
Organism: Streptomyces sp. NPDC006265; assembly: GCF_040613555.1. Classification (NCBI taxonomy): domain Bacteria; kingdom Bacillati; phylum Actinomycetota; class Actinomycetes; order Kitasatosporales; family Streptomycetaceae; genus Streptomyces; species Streptomyces sp. NPDC006265. The sequence goes on along the minus strand of NZ_JBEXSH010000641.1, from coordinate 5,227 downwards.
TCAACGACCCCAGCGCCACCCTCAGCGAGCTGAGCCGCGCCATGGGCGACGCCCTGCTCAACTCCTCCGTCGTCTTCGTGATCTCCCTGGTCGGCACCGTCATCGCGACCGCGCTGCTCACGACCGTCACCAGCCGCGCCGTGCTCGGCAAAGCGGTGAGCATCGGCGAAGCCTGGCGGGACGCCCGCCCCCAGATCCTCAAACTGTTCGGCCTCATCTGCGTGTTGCTGCTCATCACCGTCGGCGCCGTCACCGCGGGAGCCCTGCCCGGCTTCCTCGTCACCGTCGCCGGGGGCAGCGGCCCGGGCATCGCCCTCACCGTCCTCGGCATCATCGGCGCCGGCATCGTCGCGCTGTGGCTGGCGATCCGCTTCTCCCTCGCCTCTCCCGCCCTCATGCTGGAGAAGCAGGGCATCAAGAAGGCCATGAGCCGCTCCGCGAAGCTCGTCCAGGGCACCTGGTGGCGGATCTTCGGCATCCAGCTGCTCGCCACGCTCATCGCGAACGTCGTCGCCTCGATCATCGTCATCCCCTTCACCCTGCTCGCCGCGGCCCTCAGCGGCGACGGCCTCACCGGCTGGCTCAACACCGGTGTCGGCAGCCTCGGCTGGACGTTCCTCATCATCAGCGGCATCGGTTCGGTGATCGGCTCCATGATCACGTTCCCGATCACGGCGGGCGTCACCGTGCTCCTCTACATCGACCAGCGCATCCGCCGCGAGGCCCTCGACCTCGAACTGGCCCGCGCCGCCGGGGTCCAGGGCTACGGCTCCACCGCCCCCGGCGACACCCCGGGGAGCTGATGCGGTGAGCCGGGCGGGGGAACTTCTCACAACGGCGCTGCCACGCGCCGGCATACGGACGCTGCTGAGCGCCGGCGACACCTCCCTGCTGTCGTCGGCCCGCTCCGCCGACGACCCGCCCCTCACCATCCCGCGCGACCCCGCCCGCGAGGCGGCCCGGCGCGAGCTGTCCAAGCGGATGTACCACGAGAACGACCCCAGCCTGTTCCAGCGCGCCCTCGACGCCTTCTGGGAATGGCTCGGCAAACTCCTCAACGCCGCCTCGACCGCCACCCCCGGCGGCACACTCGGCCTGATCGTCATCATCGTGGCCGTCATCGCGGTCCTGGCCGCCCTGTGGTGGCGCCTGGGCACCCCACGCCGCCAACCCACCTCGTCCGCAACCCTGTTCGACGACCGCCCCCGCAGCGCCGCCGACCACCGCGCCGCCGCCGAGGCACACGCCGCCCAGAGCCACTGGAACCAGGCCGTCCAGGAACGCATGCGCGCCCTCGTCCGCGCTCTGGAGGAACGCGCCCTCCTCGATGTCCGCCCCGGCCGCACCGCCGACGAGGCCGCAGCCGACGCCGGCCGGACCCTGCCCGCCCACACCGACCGGCTGCGCACCGCCGCCCGCGACTTCGACGACGTGACGTACGGCGGCCGCTCGGCGACCGAGCAGTCGTACCACCGCATCGCAGAACTCGACCGCGACCTGGAACGCACCAGGCCCCAGCTCGCGACGAGCAGCGCCGCCACGGCCCCCCACACCCGCCAGGGAGCCGCCGAATGACCACCGAGGCCACCCTCGCACCCACCTCGGCCTCGCCCACCGCCCGCCAGGTGTGGACCCGCGCGCGCGGCATCGCGCTCGCCGTCGTGGTACTCCTCGCCGGAGCCGTCGCCATCGCCGTCGTCCGCTCCGACGCCCGCCACGGCGAACTCGACCCGCGCTCCGCCGACCCGGGCGGCAGCCGCGCCATCGCCGAACTCCTCGCCGACCGGGGCGTGGACACCCGCGTGGTCACCACCCTGGACGAGGCAGCCACCGCGGCCGGCCCGGACACGACCCTCCTGGTGGCCGCCCCCGACCTGCTGACCCCCGGTCAGCAGACCCGCCTGCACCGCGCGTTCGCCGACTCCCACGGCCGCACCGTCCTGGTCGCCTCCGGCAGCGCCTCCATCGAACGGCTCGCCCCCGGCGTCACCGCAGACCCCGCCACCAGCCTCGACTCGACGCTCGCCCCCGACTGCGCTCTGCCCGCCGCCCGACGCGCGGGCACCGCCGACACCGGCGGCGTCCGCTACACCACCACCCACCTCGGCGCCGACACGTGCTACCCCAGCGAACGCCTGGCCACCCTGCTCCGCCTCCCGAACGAGAAGGGGAACGGCGACACCATCGCCCTCGGCGCGCCCGACATCCTCCTCAACGACCGCCTCGACGAGCAGGGCAACGCCTCGCTCGCCCTCCAACTCCTCGGCTCCCGCCCCCATCTGGTCTGGTACCTCCCCTCGCTCTCCGACACGTCGGCCACCAATACCGACGACGAACGCAGCTTCTTCGACCTGCTCCCCTCGGGCTGGCTCTGGGGCACCCTGCAACTCTTCGTCGCCGCAGCCCTGGCCGCCCTCTGGAGGGCACGCCGGCTCGGCCCCCTCGTGCCCGAAAAACTCCCCGTCGCGATCCGCGCCTCCGAAACCGCCGAAGGCCGCGCCCGCCTCTACCGCAAGACCGACGCCCGCGACCGCGCGGCCGACGCTCTCCGCTCCACCACCCGCACCCGCCTCGCCCCCCTCGTGGGCGTCCCCGTCACCCAGGCGCACACGCCCGAGGCCCTGCTCCCCGCCCTGTCCGCTCACCTCCACGGCGACGGCCAGGACCAGCACGCCCTCCTCTTCGGACCACCGCCCAGCGACGACGCAGCACTCATCGCACTCGCCGACCGACTCGACGCCCTCGAAAGAGAGGTACGCCGTCCATGATGGACCCGACCACTGACAACGCCGGGCAGACCGGGGATACGGGCACCGCCCGCGACGCCCTGGAGTCCCTGCGCGCCGAGATCGCCAAGGCCGTGGTCGGCCAGGACCCCGCCGTCACCGGCCTCGTCGTCGCCCTGCTCTGCCGCGGCCACGTCCTCCTCGAAGGCGTCCCCGGCGTCGCCAAGACCCTCCTGGTCCGCGCCCTCGCCGCCGCCCTCGAACTCGACACCAAACGCGTCCAGTTCACCCCCGACCTCATGCCGAGCGACGTGACCGGCTCCCTGGTCTACGACACCCGCAGCGCCGAGTTCTCCTTCCAGCCCGGCCCGGTCTTCACCAACCTCCTCCTCGCCGACGAGATCAACCGCACGCCCCCCAAGACCCAGTCGTCCCTCCTCGAAGCCATGGAGGAACGCCAGGTCACCGTCGACGGCACCCCCCGCCCCCTCCCCGACCCCTTCCTGGTCGCAGCGACCCAGAACCCGGTCGAGTACGAGGGCACCTACCCCCTCCCGGAAGCCCAGCTGGACCGCTTCCTCCTCAAACTCACCATCCCCCTCCCCTCCCGCCAGGAAGAGATCGACGTCCTCACCCGCCACGCCGAAGGCTTCAACCCACGCGACCTCCACGCCGCCGGCGTACGCCCCGTGGCGGGTCCGGCCGACCTGGAAGCAGCCCGCGCAGCGGTCGCCAAGACGACGATCTCCCCGGAGATCACCGCCTACGTCGTCGACATCTGCCGCGCCACCCGCGAGTCGCCGTCCCTCACCCTCGGCGTCTCCCCCCGAGGCGCCACGGCCCTGTTGGCCACCGCCCGCGCCTGGGCCTGGCTGACCGGCCGCGACTACGTTATCCCCGACGACGTGAAGGCCCTCGCCCTCCCCACCCTCCGCCACCGCGTACAGCTCCGCCCCGAGGCCGAAATGGAAGGCGTGACGGCCGACTCCGTCATCAACGCGATCCTCGCCCACGTCCCCGTCCCCCGCTGATGGCACTCACCGGACGCGCCGCCCTCCTCGCGGCCCTGGGCTCCCTCCCTGTCGGCATCTGGGAGCCCAGCTGGACGGGCATCCTCGCGGTCAACGCCCCCTTGGCGGTTGCCTGCGCCTGCGACTTCGCGCTGGCCGCCCCCGTACGCCGGCTCGGCCTGACCCGCTCGGGCGACACCTCCGTACGCCTCGGCGACACGGCGGATGTGAACCTGACCATCACCAACCCGTCCGGCCGCCCGCTCCGCGCCCGGCTCCGCGACGCCTGGCCCCCCAGCAGCTGGCAGCCCGGCACGGAAGCGACGGCATCCCGCCACCGCCTCACGGTCCCATCGGGCGAACGCCGCCGCACCACGACCCGCCTACGCCCCACCCGCCGAGGCGACCGCCAAGCCGACCGCATCACGATCCGCTCGTACGGCCCCCTCGGCCTGTTCGCCCGCCAGGGCACCCACAGCGCTCCCTGGACGGTTCGCGTCCTGCCCCCGTTCACCAGCCGTAAGCACCTGCCCTCCAAACTGGCCCGCCTGCGCGAACTGGACGGCCGCACCAGCGTCCTCACCCGCGGCGAGGGCACGGAGTTCGACAGCCTGCGCGAATACGTCCCCGGCGACGACACCCGCTCCATCGACTGGCGCGCCACGGCCCGCCAGACCACGGTCGCCGTACGCACCTGGCGGCCTGAGCGCGACCGCCACATCCTCCTGGTCCTCGACACCGGCCGCACCTCCGCCGGCCGCGTGGGCGACGCACCCCGCCTCGACGCCTCGATGGACGCGGCCCTCCTCCTCGCAGCCCTCGCCTCCCGCGCCGGCGACCGCGTGGACCTCCTCGCCTACGACCGCAAGGTCCGCGCCCTGGTTCAGGGGCGCACCGCGGGCGACGTCCTTTCCGCCCTGGTCAACGCGATGGCCACGCTCGAGCCGGAACTCGTCGAAACGGACGCGCGAGGCCTCACAGCCACTGCTCTGCGTACGTCCCCCCGCCGCTCCCTGATCGTCCTGCTCACCACCTTGGACGCGGCTCCCATCGAAGAGAGCCTGCTCCCGGTCCTGGCCCAGCTCACCCAGCGCCACACGGTTTTGCTGGCATCGGTGGCTGACCCGCACATCACCGATATGGCGAAGGCCCGTGGCGATGTCGACGCCGTCTACGAAGCTGCCGCAGCCGCCCAGGCCCAGTCGGAGCGCCACCGCACCGCAGAACAACTCCGCCGCCACGGCGTCACGGTCGTCGACGCCACACCGGACGACCTCGCGCCGGCACTCGCGGACGCGTATTTGGCATTGAAGGCAGCGGGGCGCCTGTAACAGATGGAAGCTCCCGAAAGGGGGCCCTAAACGCAGAAAACCCCCGCATCAAAAGATGCGGGGGTTTTCCCAAAAATTGTTCGGCGGCGTCCTACTCTCCCACAGGGTCCCCCCTGCAGTACCATCGGCGCTGTAAGGCTTAGCTTCCGGGTTCGAAATG
>NZ_JBEXSH010000640.1:0-5353 GCF_040613555.1 Streptomyces sp. NPDC006265 | reverse complement strand
AGCGCCCAGCGGCGCGAGAGGTAGCGGCTGGTGATCAGCCGCTGCTCCGGGTGGCCCGGCAGCCAGCCCTCACCGACGCGCAGCAGCTTGTCCACCTCGTCGGGGGCGACCCAGTAGTGCTTGGCGTCGTCGAGGACGGGGAGCAGGACGTAGAGGTGGCGCAGGGCCTCTGCGAGGGTGAGCGCATCCGATTCCAGGACGAGGCGCACGTACCGCGAGTCGCCCCATGCGGGGAACTCGCCGTCCAGCGGCACAGGCTCCGCCGTGACGGTCCAGCCGAGCGGCTCGAAGAGCTTGCGTACGAGGTCGGGGCCGCCGCGGGCGGGCAGTGCGGGCACCTCGACGCGCAGCGGCCTGGCCTGGCCGGGGAGCTCCGGCCGGGTGTTGCAGACGCCCTTCATGGCGCTGGAGAAGACGCCGCTCAGCGCCACGGCGAGCAGGGAGGAGGCCGCGTAGGGGCGGTCGTTGACGTACTGCGCGAGTGCCGCGTCCGGGGCCCCGCCGCGGCCCTTGCCCTTGCCGCGCCTGACCAGTGCCACCGCGTCGACCTCCAGCAGCAGCGCCGCCGTGCAGCGCCCGGCTTCGGCCTCGGGGTAGAGGACGTGGGCCGTGCCGTAGGAGGTGGAGAACGCCTGCGCCTTGTCGGGATGCTTGTGCAGCAGGTAGCCGAGGTCGGTGGCGGGGCGTTCGGGGGTGCCGGTGGTGGTGATCGTCAGGAACATGCGGAGGGCCTCTCCGGCTGGTGGACGTTTTCCGTGCCGTACGTGCGAGAGCCCCCAGGAACGGTGATCCCGGGGGCTCGGCAGGACGACGTCCTCAGCTTCGCACACCTGTGCCCACCAGTGCCTTCGTTTATCGAGGGCGCTTCGGCGGGCCCGCTAGGAGAGCTGGGACTGCACCTGCGCGGAGATCAGTTCCAGGTGGTCGAGGTCGTCCAGGTCGAGGACCTGGAGGTAGATGCGGCTGGAGCCGGCCTCGGCGTAGCGGCCGATCTTGTCGACGACCTCGGACGGGGAGCCGGCCAGGCCGTTGAGCTTCAGCTCGTCCGCCTCGCGGCGGATCGCGGCGGCCCGGCGGGCGACCTCCGCCTCGTCCCGGCCGACGCAGACGACGAGGGCGTTGGAGTAGGTCAGGTCGTCGCCGCTGCGGCCGGCCTCCTCGGCGGCGGCGCGCACCCGGCCGAACTGGCGCTCGCTGTCCTCGACGGAGGCGAAGGGCATGTTGAACTCGTCGGCGTACTTGGCGGCCAGCCGCGGGGTGCGGGAGGGGCCGTGGCCGCCGACGAGCACGGGGATCTTCCGCTGCGCCGGCTTGGGCAGGGCGGGAGAGTCCGTGAGGTCGTAGTAGGTGCCGTGGAAGTCGAAGGTCTTGCCGGGGTCCGTCGCCCACAGACCGGTGACGATTTCCAGCTGCTCCTCGAGGCGGGCGAACTTCTCCTTGGGGAAGGGGATGCCGTAGGCCTTGTGCTCCTCCTCGAACCAACCGGCTCCGAGGCCGAGCTCGACCCGGCCGCCGGACATCTGGTCGACCTGCGCGACCTGGATGGCGAGCACGCCGGGCAGCCGGAAGGTGCCGGCGGTCATCAGGGTGCCGAGCCGGATGCGCTTGGTCTCGCGGGCGAGTCCGGCCAGGGTGATCCAGGCGTCGGTGGGGCCGGGCAGGCCGTCCACGGTGCCCATGCGGAGGTAGTGGTCGGAACGGAAGAAGGCGTCGAAGCCGAGGTCCTCGGTGGCCTTGGCGACGGCGAGCAGAGTGTCGTAGGTGGCCCCCTGCTGGGGCTCGGTGAAGATGCGAAGATCCATGTCCTCCATCCTGCCCCGCCTCGGCGGACGATCACGAGATCGGCCCCCCGGTCCACGCGGTCCCCGGTCGGGTGAAATTACGTCAATACCGCAGCCGCCGCCCGACCCGGCCAGTGACCGGCCCCGATGGTGATCGTTGGCTCGGGCGGAGCCGGAGCCCCCGGCTTCCGCCCCGAGGGGTGGACCGCCGGGGTGTCACCCGCGTCGGCCTCCCGAGGGCCGGGGGCCGAGGAGGCGGTCATGTCCGAAGAGACCGTGCCGCAGCAGGGCGGGACCGGGCAGTCGAAAGGGCTGTTGCAGCAGATGGAGGAGCTGATGGCGGCGTTGAACGCGGATCTGTCGGCGTTGGACGCCGATCTCCAGGCGGCGGGGGATGCCGAACGCGGCGTCGCCGAGGAGGGGCAGGCGGGTTAGGGGCGCGCTGCCCGGGCGGGTCAGGGGCTCTCCCCGCCCCGCCTCACCCCGCCTCCCTCTCAGGCAGCGTCTGTTCCCGGTCCGCGAGTCTGCGGAGCATCTCCAGGACGCGGTCGCGGGACTCGTCCGCCGCGTCGATGGCTTCCATGCACTGCCAGTACGTGCCCTCGTCGCCGGCGGCGCTGGCCAGGACGACCAGGGCGATGCCGACCTCGCCGAGGAGGCCGCCGAGGTACATCAGGGTGTGGCGGGCGTCGCCCAACTCGGTGAGCTGGCCCGCCCGCAGCTCACCGGGGCCCAGTTCGGGTGGGTCGAGGACGCCGCAGCCGCGGCCCGCCAGCTCCGTCAACCCCAGTGCCTCGCCGCGCAGTTCGGGTGGTCCGGTGACCGCGAGGCGGCTGCCTATGGCCTGTGCGAGGGCCTGCGCCTGCCACACCTCGGCCAGGGTCTCCCGCGCGTCTCCGCCCGCCGCCAGGGACCGCCTGCTCGTCACGATGAGCCGCACCGCGTCCATGCGCTGCCCCCGTCTTGTCCGACGCGCTGCGCGCGTCCGTCTGCCCGCACTCCCTTGTTCACTACCCAGAGTGAAGGGGTGTGAGACGAAAAGCCAGAGGAAGGCGGAAAATTGCGGACAACGATTCGGATTCGGGCCGTGATTTGATTACGCAGGGTACAAGTGGACTTCTTCACTCCGTGAGAGGGAGTCGGTCGGCGGGGCGTGCCTCTAGATCGGGAACCTCCGTTCGTTCCGGTCGATCTTCGCGTTCAGCGCGGCCAGAGGGTCGATGCCGAGCACCTCGCACAGCTGGAGCAGATACGCGAGCACGTCGGCCACCTCGTCGGTGACACGGTGCGCGGTGTCCGGGTCGGCCATGACCCGGGCCGACTCCTCGGGCGTCAACCACTGGAAGATTTCGACCAGTTCGGAGGCCTCCACGCTGAGCGCGGCGACCAGGTTCTTGGGGGTGTGGTACTGCTGCCAGTTCCGCGCGGCCGCGAAATCGGCCAGGCGGCGTTGCAGTCCGGCCACGTCCAGGGGATCAGTCACGGTCCAGGTGTACCACCGTGGCTCCCTCCGTCCCCGCGGCCCAGGAGCCGTCGCTGACCGCGCCGACCAGCCGGATGTGCCCCCGCTCGCACATCCGGGCCGCAAGCCGCAGCAGTTCCAGCCGCTGCCGTCCGTCCATGCCCCGGTCGAAGCCGTCGGCCAGGACCGTGAGCGTCTGGAGCGCGGCGGGCACCTCGCCGGCCAGGTCGACCTCCAGCACACCCGGTCCGGTGAGCAGAACCAACGACAGTGCGACGTAGCGCAGTTCGCCGTCGCCGAGCCGGCGCAGGTCCGTGACGACGCCGTCGCCCCGGTCGAGCGCGGCGCGGATCGTCCCCGTGGTCTCCTCCGCCCGGGCGAGCACGTCCGCCACCGGTCCGGCGCAGCCGGCCCGCACCGCCGCCACGAACTGCGCGTGCCGCCGCCCGCACTCGGCGCGGGTGCGCCACAGCACGTCGGCGAGATTGCCACAGCCGCCGAGCAGGTGGCCGGAACCGGCCGCCACGGGCCCGCGCATCCGGGCGGGCTCGGGGTCGCAGGCGAAGGCCGAGCGCAGGGCGACGACCATCTGCTCGGCCGCCGCCAGCACCCTGCGCTGCCCGGGTGTCCTGCCCGCCACGCGCAGCGGCAACAGGGCGGTGCCGAGCCGGTCGTCCGGGAGCGGGCCGCGGGTCACCGGCGTCGGCCCGGCCGTGTGCCAGGCGGCCTGCACGGCGCGCTTGCCCGGGTCGCGCAGGGCGGTCTCCAGGAGGACCAATCCGTCGGCGGTCAACCGCTCGCCCACGAGGCGCAGTTCGGGCTCGGCCTGTACGGCCATGTCGAGCCGGACCGGGCCCGCGGGGCCGTCGGCCGTGCAGCCGATGCGGAAGCCGCGGCGGCGCTGCGCGTCGGGCCGGGCCCGTTCCGGTACGCAGGCGGCGGGGTCGGGGAACGCCTCGTCGAGCTCCGCGCCGCCCCCGAGCAGGGCAAGGGCCTGGTACGCCCGCAGCGCGCTGGTCTTGCCGCAGCCGCTGGGACCGGCGAGGAGGGTGAGGGGCCCGAGCGGGAAAGCGGCACGGCGGTGGGTGGTGAAGGCGGACAGGCGCAGTTCGGTGATGCGGGGGCGGTCGGGGAGGGCGGGCTGGGTCATGTCCGGACGGTAGGGCTCCACCGGCAGGACGAACCGTTCCGTCTCCGGGGGTTTCCCACGATCGAGCTACGGTCACGCCTGCGGTCACGCCGACGGTCACACCCCGGGGAGGTCCGCTCCCTCCATCAGCCCGGTCACCTCGGTCCCCGCCGGCGTCAACAGGAACACGTTGCGGTCCACCCGGTGCATCCCGCTCGCCAGGCCGAAGACGACGCCCGTGCTGAAGTCGAGGACGCGCTTGGCGACCTCCGTCTCCGCGCCGGTGAGGTCGAGGAGGACGGGGACGCCCGCCATCAGCCGCTCGGCGACGTCGCGGGCGTCGGCGAAGACGTTCACGCGCAGGACGACGAAACGGCGGCGGGTCTCCGTCTCGGCCTCGGGTATGGACCGGTGGCCGACGGCGGACGGCCAGGCGTCCCGGCTCCGCAGCGGTACGACCTGGGCGAGCCCCTCCCACTGTTCGTCGGTGACATCGTGGCTGTTCACCGGCATGCTCCGTCCTGGGTCGCGCTCGCTGTCTGCATCGGGCAATTCTTGCGCAGAGTCACCCGTTCGGCCCAACAGCGACACGCTCCGCGACCTCAATGCACCTCACATCGGCCGCGAGGTGGCTGTGTGACCGGCGTAACCCCTCACGATCAGGCGCAGTGACAACCGTGTAACGGGCGATCCGTACCGTCGGAGGATGACCACGACCCACGGAATCCCGCAGGACACGCGGCGGGTGCGCACCGTCTGCTCGTACTGCGGTGTGGGCTGCGGCCTCGTACTCGACGTCGGGATGGGCCCGGACGGGCGGCGCACGGTGCTGAAGGCGTCCGGTGACAAGGCGCATCCGGCGAACGCGGGGCGGTTGTGCACCAAGGGCGCGACCACCGCCGACATGCTGGCCGCGCCCGGGCGCCGACTCCCCGCGGCTGGCTGGCCGTTCGGGAAAGTTCGACCTCTTCGAGGACCTGT
>NZ_JBEXSH010000639.1:0-5360 GCF_040613555.1 Streptomyces sp. NPDC006265 | reverse complement strand
TCCAGGATCTCGGCGGCCGTGCCCGGGATGGTGTCCAGGCCCGCCTCCTTGGCGGCGGTCAGCCACTCGCGGACCGACATGCCGGTGCGGGTCGCGCCGTTGACGACCTCCATCGGCGAGAAGGCGTGCACGTGCATGCCCGGAACGCGTTCCTTCACGGCCCGCGCGATGTCGAAGTACGCCGTGCCCGGCAGGTCCGGGTGGATGCCGCCCTGCATGCAGACCTCCACCGCGCCCACCTCCCAGGCCTGCTGGGCCCGGTCGGCGACCTGGTCCAGGGAGAGGGTGTAGGCGTCGGCGTCCGTGCGGCGCTGGGCGAAGGCGCAGAAGCGGCAGCCCGTGTAGCAGACGTTGGTGAAGTTGATGTTGCGGGTGACGATGTAGGTGACGTCGTCGCCGACGGCCGACCTGCGCACGTCGTCGGCGACACGGGCGAGGGCGTCCAGCGCCGGGCCGTCCGCGTGCAGCAGGGCCAGCGCCTCGTCGTCGGTGAGCTTCGTGGGATCGTCGGCCGCCGTGCGCAGGGCCTCGCGCACGTCGGTGTCGATGCGCTCGGGGACCATGCCCGGGGCGGCGGCCTCGCGCAGGGCGCCCCAGTCGCCGTACACCTCGTCGAAGTCGTCCCGGCGGTCCGACGTACGGCCCTCGGAGTCGATCGAGGAGTGCAGGTCGGTGCGGCCGGACGCGACGAAGACCTCCTCCGGCTCCTGCCACGGCAGGCCCTCGGGCAGGGCTTCGGGGCGGGCGAGGCCGGTCTCCGGGTCGGCCAGCGCCGCCACGTGCGGGCGCACCCGCGGGTCCAGCCAGGGCTCGCCGCGCCGCACGAACTCCGGGTAGACACAGAGGCGTTCGCGCAGGTCGAAGCCGGCCGCGCGGGACTTCTCGGCGAGTTGCTCGATCTGCGGCCAGGGGCGCTCGGGGTTGACGTGGTCGATGGTGAGGGGGGAGACCCCGCCCCAGTCGTCGATACCGGCGCCGATCAGCCGCTCGTACTCGTCGTCGACGAGGTTGGGCGGGGCCTGGATGCAGCCGGAGGGGCCCATGAGCAGCCGGGCGACGGCCACCGTGGCGACCAGTTCGTCCAGTTCCGCGTCGGGCATGCCGCGCATCGCGGTGTCCGGCTTGGCGCGGAAGTTCTGGATGATCAGTTCCTGAATGCCGTGGTAGGCCCGGGAGACCTTCCGCAGTGCGAACAGCGACTCGGCGCGCTCCTCGTACGTCTCCCCGATGCCTATGAGGACACCGGAGGTGAAGGGGACGGAGGAACGCCCGGCGTCCTCAAGCACCCGCAGGCGCACGGCGGGCTCCTTGTCGGGCGAACCGTGGTGCGGGCCGCCGGGCTCCGACCACAGCCGGGTCGCGGTCGTCTCCAGCATCATGCCCATGCTGGGCGCGACGGGCTTGAGCCGCTGGAAGTCGGTCCAGCTCATGACGCCCGGGTTGAGATGGGGCAGCATGCCGGTCTCCTCCAGGATCCGGATGGAGATGGCCCGGACGTAGGCGAGGGTGTCGTCGTAGCCGTGCGCGTCAAGCCATTCGCGCGCCTCCGGCCAGCGGTCCTCGGGCTTGTCGCCGAGGGTGATGAGGGCTTCCTTGCAGCCGAGGGCGGCGCCCTTGCGGGCGATGTCCAGCACCTCGTCCGGCGACATGAACATCCCGTGGCCCTCCCGGCGCAGCTTGCCCGGGACGGTCACGAAGGTGCAGTAGTGGCACTTGTCCCGGCACAGCCGGGTCAGCGGGATGAAGACGGATTTGGAGTACGTGATGACGCCGGGCCGTCCGGCCGCCGCCAGGCCCGCGTCCCGCACCCGGGCGGCCGAGGCCGACAGGTCCTCCAGCTGCTCGCCCCGGGCCTGGAGCAGCACCGCCGCCTCGGCGACGTCGAGCGAGACACCGTTCCTGGCCCGTTTCAGGGCGCGACGCATGGAGTTGTCGGTGGGGCCGGTTCCGGAGGTCGCGGAGGTCGTCATCCTTCGAGCATACGAGTGCGCTGATCAGGCTCGGGGAAGCCCCGTCAGTGGAACGCCAGCCACCCGATGCCCAGGGCCGAGGTGAGGCCGGCGGCGGCGACGGCGGCCGGTCTGTTGCGGTGCAGGGTGAACCAGACCAGCACGGCGGTCACCAGCACGGCCGTGGTGCCGATCGTGGCACGCAGCAGCCCCTGGCTGTACCCGTACTCGGTGAAATGGCGCAGGAGCCAGGAAAACCAGGTAAGCCTCATCATGTTCTCTCCCCCGTGGCGAACTGACCGGTAGTTTAGTAGGGGGAGCCAACGGGTCTGCCGGGCAGGGGAGTTGTCAGAGATGGGCGGCGAGGCCGTCCAGCGTCTTCAGCACCTCCGCCTCCCCCGCCGGAGGCAGCTGCGCCACGACCTCCTCGATGCCGAGGTCGGCGTAGTGGGCGAGCTTGCCCGGGGTGGGGTGGACGGCGTAGGGGACGATCTGGAGGGCCCGGGGGTCGCGGCCGGCGTCGGCCCAGACGGTGCGCAGCACGGGCAGCGCCTCCCCGAGACCACGCCCGCCGATCGGCAGCCAGCCGTCGGCGTACTCGCTGATGTGTGTGAACAGCTTGGGTCCGGCGGCGCCGCCGACGAGCGTGCGCGGGCCGACGACCGGGCCGCGCGGCTTCCGCACGGGCTTCGGATACGCGTGGCTGGCCCGGACGCCGCCGAACTCCCCCTCGTAGGCGACCGGCTGCTCCGACCACAGGGCCCGCATCAGCGCCATCCGGTCCCGGACCAGCTCGCGCCGTGCGCTCCACCGCACGCCGTGGTCGGCGACCTCCTCCACGTTCCAGCCGAAGCCGAGCCCGAGCGTGAACCGGCCGCCGGAGAGGTGGTCGAGGGTGGCGATCTGCTTGGCCAGGGCGATCGGGTCGTGCTGGGCGACGAGCGTGATGCCCGTGCCGAGCCCGAGCCGCTGGGTGACGGCTGCGGCCTGGCCGAGGGCCACGAACGGGTCGAGGGTGCGCCCGTACTCGGGCGGCAGATCGCCGCCCGCCGGGTACGGGGTGGTCCGCTCGACGGGGATGTGGGTGTGCTCGGGCAGATACAGCCCGGCGAATCCGCGGTCCTCCAGCTCCCGGGCGAGCCGGGTCGGGGTGATCGTCTCGTCGGTGAGGAAGATCGTCACGGCGATGCGCATGACGCATCACTACCCGAGCGGAGCGCAACTGCCCATACCGACCGGTCGGACCTTCAGCCGACGGCCGCGGGCGCCGCATAGCCGATTCCGGCCTCGGCCCCCGCCCACAGCAGGGCCGCGACCGCGCTGCAGGGGGCGATGCGACGGTAGGGCAGACGGGTGACGCGCGAGGCGCGGAGGGGACGCGGGGTGACGGCGCGGACCAGCGGGAAGCGCCGGCCGGCGCCCGCAAGGACGCCGGAGGCGCCCCGGTGCATCCGCCTCGGCGCGGGAACACCGTCGTCAAGGCGCACCTCAGCCGTATCCTCGCCGCGCTGGAAGTCACCAACCGGGTGCAGGCGGCCCTGCCGGCCCGGGACGCGGGCCTCACCCCCTGACCCGGCGCGGCCCGTTCCCCTGCCGCCCGCCGTCCAATTCCCCTCCCTTGCACGGCGGTTCACGGCCGCATACAAGAGTTGCACGCCCCACCCCCGCACCACCCATGCCATGTCACCGACGACACCTGGGGAGCAGCAGCATGTGCGAGGACAGCCACGGCGGGCTCGGCCGGCGCGCTCTGTTCGTGACGGGAGCGGCGGCCGCGCTTACGTTGGAAAGCGTGAGCTTCGCTTCAGCGGCCGATGGGGACCGGGAGAGCAGAACCGTGCGTGGCACGCTGCCACCCGGCTCCCCGGACTTCGTGTACCTTCCCGTCGATGTCCCGGCCGGTGTCCGGGAGCTCAGGGTCGCCTACACCTACGACCGGCCGTCCGTCCCGGCCGGCACTTTGGGCAACGCCCTCGACATCGGCGTCTTCGACGACCGCGGCACCGAGCTCGGCGGCCGGGGCTTCCGGGGATGGTCGGGCGGGGCGCGCACGGAGTTCTTCATCCGCGCGGACGACGCGACGCCCGGCTACCTCCCGGGCCCGGTGCGCGAGGGCACCTGGCACATCGCGCTCGGCCCGTACACCGTCGCCCCGCAGGGCCTGTCGTACGAGATCACGATCACGCTGACGCACGGGGAGCCGGGCGAGACCGCCCAACCGGTGTATCCGCCGGAGCGCGCGAGGGGCCGGGGGCGGGCCTGGTACCGGGGGGACTGCCATCTGCACTCCTGGCACTCCGACGGCCGCCGCGCCCCCGCCGAGATCGGGGAACTGGCCCGGGCGGCCGGCCTGGACTTCATCAACTCCTCCGAGCACAACACGCACTCCGCGCACGCCCACTGGGCCGACGTGGCCGGGGACGACCTGCTCGTCATGCTGGGCGAGGAGATCACCACCCGCAACGGGCACGTCGTCGCGCTCGGCACCGACCCGGGCACCTTCGTCGACTGGCGCTACCGGGCCCGCGACAACCGCTTCGGCCGCTTCGCCCGGCAGATCCGCCGCGCCGGCGGCCTGGTCGTCCCGGCCCACCCGCACGCCACCTGCGTCGGCTGCAACTGGAAGTTCGGCTTCGACGAGGCGGACGCGATCGAGGTGTGGAACGGCCCCTACACGCCCGACGACGAGATCGCGCTGGCCGACTGGGACAGCATGCTCGTGGCGTCCGTACGGGACGGGCGCGGCTGGCTCCCGGCGATGGGCAGCAGCGACGCCCATCGCTCCCCGGACGCGGTGGGCAGCCCCCAGACGGTCGTCCTGGCCGACGACCTGACCCGGGAGGCGATCCAGGAGGGCATCCGGACGGGACGGTCCTACGTCGCCGAGTCCGCGCGGGTCGCGCTGTCGCTGCGGGCGTCCGGCGGACGCGGCGAGCACGCGGGCATCGGCGAGCGGCTCACCGTCGGCCGCGACACCCCGGTCACCGTCCGCCTGGAGGTCACCGGCGCCCCGCGCTGCACGGTCCGCCTCGTCACCGACCAGGGCGTCCTGCACACCAGCGCCCCGCTGCCGGTCTCCGGCTCCGGCAAGGTCGAGTGGCGGACGACACCGTCCTACGCGGCGTACGTACGGGCCGAACTGCGGCACGAGGCGGCCGCGGGACCGCTCCCCGGGCCGCTGGCGGCGTTCACCAACCCGATCTTCCTGGGGCGCCGCACGGACTAGTGCCGCATCAGGCAACGTTCGCCCCGTCACGACGCCCGGCACGCTCCCCCGAGCTCTCGACTCCGCTCGAGCAGGGGGTACCCCCACTCGCCGCACCGGCCGAAACCCCACGTACGTCCAGTACGAGGGCTTCCGGCCGGCACGCCGAGAGCACGCACCAAACGCCGCTCCTCAACGGGCAAACG
>NZ_JBEXSH010000638.1:1827-5390 GCF_040613555.1 Streptomyces sp. NPDC006265 | reverse complement strand
TCCTGGGCCAGGCCGCCCTGGACGGCTTCGACGTCGAGGCGGCCGCCGCCGCCCAGCACCCGGCCTGCGCCCTGCTGCCCGCCGAGGCCGACGCGCACGGCGTCACCACGCTGGTCTGGAGCCGGCGCCGTCCCTTCCACCCGGAGCGGCTGTACGCCGCACTGGAGAACCTGACCTGCGCGGCCGCCCGCAGCCGGGGCCGCTTCTGGCTCGCCGACAAGCCCGACACGCTGTTCCACTGGGACGCGGCGGGCGGGGCCCTGTGCGTGGAGAGCGCGGGCCCCTGGCTGGCCTCCCTGCCGGACGCGGCCTGGGAGATGGTCCCGCCGGTGCGCCGGGCCGCCGCCGCACTGGACTGGGACGCCGAGCACGGCGACCGCTGCCAGCACCTGGTCTTCACCTCGCCCGGCCTCGACCGGGACGGCCTGGAGCGGTTGCTGGAGTCCTGCCTGCTGACCGACGCCGAATACGCCGCCGGGCGCGACGCCTGGCAGCGGCTGCCGCACGCCTTCGACACCCTCCTGGAGGTCTGACCCCCCATGCCGCGCAAGCCCGACCGCAAGCCCGCCAAGGACCGGCCCAACCCCCTGGACCAGGCCGGGATCACGTACATCGACTACAAGGACACCGACCTGCTGCGCAAGTTCATCTCCGACCGCGGAAAGATCCGCAGCCGCCGGGTCACCCGGGTGTCGTCCCAGCAGCAGCGGCAGCTGGCCAGGGCGATCAAGAACGCACGCGAGATGGCGCTGCTGCCGTACACCGCCCGCTGAGCCGGTCCCAACCGGGTGAGGTTCCCCACGCTTGACGGGTGGGGCCTCCTCCTCATGAGGTGACGGGGCCGGAGTCCGCCGCCGACCGACCGGCGTCACGGGCTGCGGCGGGCCGTCAGGACCGGGCCGGACGCCGGTCGGGCCTGCCGGGCCGCGGTCGTCGTCCGGGGTGATCCGGGGCGCGGGTCGCCCGGGGCAGGACGTCGAGCGGCCGTCCGGCGCTGGTCCGAGCACGCACCGGCCGGGAGGACGACCCGCGCCTCCCGCGACCGGCCCATTTCTCCCCGTCCTCGCAGGCCGCAGCGGTATTCCGGATGCCGGTCGGCAGGTCGAACGTCCTTCCCGCGGCCCCGCGCCTCAGCTCACGCTTCTCCGGCGCGGCCCTGCCGCGGCCACTGCGTCCCGCCGTCGAGCGGATGCTCCGCCTCCACCGGACCTCCCCGAATCCGGCGACTTCGTCGCAGGCCTCCGGGAACGAGAGACGGGGCAGGGCCGTCAAACAGTCAAGAGCTCGGTAAAGCGGTCGTCAAAGCTGTAACCGCAGGACCACCCCGCGTGCACGTGCATCTGCCCATGCATCTGCACATGAACAGGGCTATGATCCGGGTCAGTTGACCACTGCACCAATGGCCACACCAGCCAGTGCACCACCGGGGAGCGACCTGTGGATCACGACGTGTACAACGGTATGGCTGCCGCCGGGCTGAACGGTGTGGCCTGGCAGAAGAGCCGGCACAGCAACTCGCAGGGCTCGTGCGTGGAGTTCGCCCGGCTGCCGGGCGGTGACGTGGCCGTGCGCAACTCGCGCTTCCCCGACGGTCCCGCGCTGGTCTACACCCGTGCGGAGATCGAAGCGATGCTGCTGGGTGTGAAGGACGGCGAGTTCGACCACCTGGTGGGCGGCTGACGATCGGTCCGCCCTGGAGAAACCGGGGCAATCACCACTCAATGCGCGGTGACGCGCGTAGAACCGCGACGCGAGGAAGCGCCGCGGTTTCTCATTCCCCGGCCGGCCGCGAACCCGTCCGCGGCAGCCGGAACAGCGCCCAGACCACCTTGCCGTCGAGCGCGCCCGCGAGCGGATGCCAGCCCCAGCTGTCGCTGAAGGAGTCGACGAGGAACAATCCGCGGCCCGACTCGGCCGAGAAGTCGTCGGTCTCCCGGGCGACGGGACTGTCGTGGCTGGGGTCGCGCACCGCGCACACCAGACGCTCGGTCCACCGCATCAGGTGCAGCCGCACGGGAGCCTCACGGCCGCCGGCGCGCACGTCGTTCGCCGGGAGGCCGTGCCGCAGGGCGTTGGTGACGAGTTCCGAGACCACCAGGCACACGTCGTCGAACCGCTCGCCCATGTCCCACTGGTCGAGGGTTTTGCGGGTGAACCGCCGTGCCTCGCGCACCGCTTCGTAGCGGGCGGGCAGAGCGCAGGAGGCGGCGTCGGACACGGCCGCGGGATCCAGCGGCGGAAGGCCCTGCCGTAACGGCTCGAGCATGGTCGATCCATTCGTCCCCATGCGAGGCACTCCCGGGAATTCGCGGTCGGTGCGATGCGGCGGTGGTGCGGGACCATGGTTTCGGATGCGTACAGCAGATGCAAGGGCAGATGCACGTGCACGGGGCCGGAATGAGATGTCCCGTACCGCTTGTTGGTCAATTTTTCCGTCATCTTCGGGTCCTTCTTTGGCCGTTCACTTGCCTTCCTCTTGCTCCCGCGCGCGAGCGTCGACCATCTCGATTCCGTTTCCGTAACCGGACGAGTACTGCTCGGAGTGTTTTAGTGGCAGACTGCGGCCCCTGAAGACGTTGGGGAGGCTGGCGAACGTGAGCGCGGGAGAGCCGGGATCGGTGGTGCGGCGCATGCTGCTCGGATCACAACTCAGGCGACTGCGTGAGGCGCGGGGCATCACGCGCGAGGCAGCGGGCTACTCGATCCGCGCCTCCGAGTCGAAGATCAGCCGGATGGAGTTGGGCCGGGTGAGCTTCAAGACCAGAGACGTCGAGGACCTGCTCACCCTCTACGGCATCACGGACGAACAGGAACGCGCCTCCCTGCTGTCGCTTGCGAAGGAGGCCAACGTCGCCGGGTGGTGGCACAGTTACTCGGATGTGCTGCCCAGCTGGTTCCCGACCTACGTCGGCCTGGAGGGCGCCGCCTCGCTGATCCGGGCCTACGAGGTGCAGTTCGTGCACGGACTGCTGCAGACCGAGGCGTACGCCCACGCGGTGGTCCGGCGGGGCATGCAGGGCGCGAGCGAGGCCGACGTCGAACGCCGCGTGGCGCTGCGTCTGGAGCGGCAGAAGTACCTCGTCGACGAGCGCGCGCCGGACTTCCACATCATCCTGGACGAGGCCGCCCTGCGCCGCCCGTACGGCGACCGCGAGGTGATGCGGGGCCAGCTCCAGCACCTCATCGAGATCTCCGAGCGGCCCAACGTGCGCCTCCAGGTGGTGCCGTTCAGCCTCGGGGGCCACTCCGGCGAGAGTGGCGCGTTCACGATCCTCAGCTTCCCGGAGTCCGACCTGTCGGACGTCGTGTACCTGGAGCAGCTCACCAGCGCGCTGTACCTGGACAAGGCCGAGGACGTCGCCCAGTACGAGAAGGCGCTCAAGGAGCTCCAGAGCGACAGCCCGGGCCCCTCGGAGAGCCGGGACCTTCTGCGGGGACTCCTCCAGCTCTCCTGACGGAGTCGCCCCGCTCTCCTGACGGAGTCGCCCCGCTCTCCTGACGGAGTCGCCCCGCTCTCCTGACGGAGTCGCCCCGCTCTCCTGACGGAGTCGCCCCGCTCTCCT
>NZ_JBEXSH010000638.1:0-1728 GCF_040613555.1 Streptomyces sp. NPDC006265 | reverse complement strand
TGATGGAGCCGGGCCGCTCTCCTCAAGGAGCCCCTCAACTCGCCTGCAACACAAGTACGATGACGTGTGATCAGATCGCGAAGGCGCGATCAGGGGTCTGCTTAGGGATCGAGGGATCACATTGTCGTCGTCCTGCTTCACCGACCTTGCACAGCAGTACATCGACGGTGAGTGGCGCCCGGGCACCGGTTCCTGGGACATCATCGACTTCAACCCGTACGACGACGAGAAGCTCGCGTCGATCACCATAGCAACGGTCGACGAGGTCGATCAGGCGTATCGGGCGGCGGCCCGCGCCCAGAAGCAGTGGGCCGCGACCAACCCCTACGCCCGCCGGGCGGTCTTCGAGAAGGCGCTGCGCCTGATCGAGGAGCGCGAGGCCGAGATCTCCGAGGCCATCATCGCCGAGCTCGGCGGCACCCGCCTGAAGGCCGCCTTCGAGCTGCACCTCGCCAAGGAGTTCCTGCGCGAGGCGGTCCACCTGGCACTGGCCCCCGAGGGCCGGATCATCCCCTCGCCGGTGGACGGCAAGGAGAACCGCGTCTACCGCGTGCCGGTCGGCGTCGTGGGCGTGATCAGCCCCTTCAACTTCCCGTTCCTGCTGTCGATCAAGTCCGTCGCCCCGGCGCTCGCGCTCGGCAACGCCGTGGTGCTCAAGCCGCACCAGAACACCCCGATCGTGGGCGGCTCCCTGGTCGCGAAGCTCTTCGAGGACGCGGGGCTGCCCGGCGGGCTGCTGAACGTCGTCATCACGGACATCGCGGAGATCGGCGACGCCTTCATCGAGCACCCGGTCCCCAAGGTCGTCTCCTTCACCGGTTCCGACGCCGTCGGCCGGCACGTGGCGACCGTCTGCGCCCGGCTGTTCAAGCGCTCCGTCCTCGAACTGGGCGGCAACAGCGCGCTGGTGGTCCTCGACGACGCCGACATCGACTATGCCGTCGACGCGGCGGTCTTCAGCCGGTACGTCCACCAGGGCCAGGTCTGCATGGCCGCCAACCGGGTCCTCGTGGACCGGTCGGTCGCGGACGAGTTCACCGAGAAGTTCGTCGCCAAGGTCAAGACCCTCAAGACGGGCGACCCGCGCGACCCGGAGACCGTCATCGGCCCGGTCATCAACTCCTCGCAGGCGGACGCCGTCTCCGGCGTGGTCGAGCAGGCCCTCGCCGAGGGCGCCACAGCCCTGGTGCGCGGCGGGCGGACCGACAACCTCGTCGAGCCGTCCGTGCTGACGGACCTCCCCGCCGACTCGGCGCTGCTCCGGCAGGAGGTCTTCGGGCCGGTCGCGTTCCTGGTGCCGTTCGACGGCGAGGAGGAGGCCGTACGTCTCGTCAACGACACCCCGTACGGCCTGAGCGGTGCCGTCCACACCGGGAACATCGAGCGGGGTGTGGCGTTCGCCAAGCAGATCGACACGGGCATGTTCCACGTGAACGACGGCACCGTGCACGACGAGCCGATCGTTCCCTTCGGCGGTGAGAAGCACTCGGGCATCGGCCGGCTCAACGGCGACACGATGCTGGACTCGTTCACCACGACCAAGTGGATCTCGGTGCAGCACGGCCGGAGCGGGTTCCCGTTCTAGAACCTTCCGGCCTCCAGAACCTTCCGGCCTCCAGAACCTTTCGGCCTCCAGAACCTTTCGGCGGCCGGGGCCGTGCGGGCCGTACCTTACCGCCCCTGCCCGGCTCTTGGGGGGTGTGGGGGGGGTGGCGCCCAGTCCAGACG
>NZ_JBEXSH010000637.1:0-5401 GCF_040613555.1 Streptomyces sp. NPDC006265 | reverse complement strand
GTCGGCCAGCCGCTGCTCTTCGTCGTCCTCGGCGTCGTCCTGATCCTGTTCAGCGTCGGATACGCCGAGATGAGCCGCCACGTCCACAACGCGGGGCCCCGGACGTTCCGGGCGGCCGGGGTGTCCGCCACGGCACCGGTGGCGAAGCCGTGGGCGGTCTTGTACAGGACGTCCACGACGAGTTGCGCGCGGGGCCAGGTGGTAGGCGGGGCGCCGACTCCGGTGGCGTTCTCCACGATCTGGTCGTTGGTGAGACGCACGACGCCGCACCCGGCGGACGCGACCGGACCGCGCAGACCCGACTGGGCCATGATCGGGCGGAGTACGCCGAGAAGGGCGGCCTGGCCGAAGTGCT
Source organism: Streptomyces sp. NPDC006265 (assembly GCF_040613555.1). NCBI lineage: Bacteria > Bacillati > Actinomycetota > Actinomycetes > Kitasatosporales > Streptomycetaceae > Streptomyces > Streptomyces sp. NPDC006265. Next base: position 5,046 of record NZ_JBEXSH010000637.1, on the reverse strand, counting down.
TGGCCCGGTTGAGGGCAGCGACTGGGTGCCGGGGTGCTGGGCTGGCCGGTCGGATGCTGGAGGACGCGGGCGGGCACAGGGGAGCCGGGGCGGCCGGTCACGACCTGTTCGGTCTTCTCGCCGAGAGTCACGACGCCTCCGGCCGTACCGGCGACCAGCCCGTGCCACAGTGCGCCTGATCATGCGTGGCGAGCGCCCGGTAGCCACGGCCTCGCTCACGGCATGGCCGCCCGGCGCTCCTCAGTGACCGTAGGGAGGCTCTAAGCAGCCGGTCTCCGGGTAGGGGCCGTTGGTCCGCACCTCGAAGTTCGACTTCTGCACGAACGCCGACACGCAGGCGTCGGCGTGAACGCGCAGGGCGACCCGCGTCCCCTCGGGCGTGACGTAGTGGTCGTCCTTCCAGCGTGCGGACATCTCCGTGACGGTGAGCGTGCCGCCGAGGCGTCTGCCGCCCTTGGTGACGCGCTCCTCCTCGTAGCCGAGCCGGAGCAGGGCCGCCCGGACGGTCGCGGGATCCCACTCGCGTTGTCTCCACAGGCGCTCCAGCACGGGCCGGATGCGGTCGGCCTCCCGTCGGGCGTCCTTCTCGTGGGCCGGAGCCATCTCGCCCTCGCGGCGGTAGGCGTTGTTCTCGTTGTAGTGCGGGGCGCCGTCGCCGGCGCCGGGTTCCACGTACGGCGAGGCACCGGAGGCAGGAGGTGAGGACGTGGCGGACGGGCTCGGAGCGGTTCCCGCCGCTGTGTCCGAGGCGTGCAGGTCGCCGCAGGCGGTGAGGGTCACCGCGAGGGCGAGTGCCGTGGCCGGCCCAAGGAGGGCGCGGCGGGTGGTCGTTGAGGTGGACATGATGCCCACTTTCTCATCGCCGCCGCTCTCCGTCTTGCCGCTGATACAGAGCCGTCCGGCGATCTTCTTCGCGCCTGGTCCGGTCGGGCAGGGGCTTGCCGCGATCCTCGCAGACCGCGGCGCAGGGGACGGCTGTGGGAGGGCTGCTCCCCTCCGGCTGGGGACGGATGTATCCCTCCGGGTGGGGACGGCTGTTCCCCTCCGAGTCCGGCGGTCAGGACTTGGCCGGCGTCACCTTCCTGTCGGTGCCGTTCACCCGCACGGTGACCTTGCTCCGGTTCCGGGCCCGGTCGGCCGTGACGGTGTACGACGTGACCTTCCCCTTCCGCCACGTGCAGCCGACCTCGTAGCCGCCACGTGCGCGGAGTCCGGTGAAGGAGCCCTTGGCCTTCCAGTCGTCCGGCAGGGCGGGCAGCAGGTGGATGACGCCGTCGTGGCTCTGCAGGAGCATCTCCGCCACGGCACCGGAGATGCCGAAGTTGCCGTCCATCTGGAAGGGCGGGTGGTTGCAGAACAGGTTGGGCAGCGTGTTGTAGGTGAGCAGTCCGCGCAGCATGATCCGGGCGCGGTGGCCGTCGCCCAGGCGGGCGAAGAGAGCCGCACGCCAGGGCCAGGTCCACGAACGGCGGCTGTCGCCCGACACCGTCCCGGCCGTGAACGGGACGCCTTCCTTCTCGCCGCAGCGCGCCTTGAGCGACACGAGGGCGGCGGCCGCGAAGCCCGGTGTCCGGGGGGTGATCTGGCGGCCCGGGTAGACGGCGAAGAGGTGTGAGGTGTGGCGATGGATGTCGGTGGGGCTGTCGATGTCCTCCTGCCACTCCTGCAGTTGGCCCCACTGGCCGATCTTGTTCGGTGCGAGGCGTGCCTGAAGTTCCGCGACCTTGGCCCAGTAGGCGGGATCCGCCCCGAGCACCGATTCGCAGTCGAGGTAGTTCTGGAACAGGTCCCAGATGATCTGCTGGTCGTACATGACGCCGTCCTCGCGCGGCCCGTGCTCGGGGGACCAGCCGTCGGGTGCGACGAGGAGCCCGTCCTCACGCTCCTTGAGATGGTCCTCCCAGAACTGACAGATCTCCTTGATCATCGGATGGGCGACGGTGCGCAGATAGTCCAGGTCCTGGGTGAACGCCCAGTGCTACCCCGTCCGCGCCGAGGTCGACGCCGGCCAGGCCGATCTCGCTCACCTGGAAGTGGCTGACGCCTGCTTTCGGTGCGAAGTCGAAGCGGTAGAAGCGGTAGGCCGCGGAGGCGGCGCAGGTGAACTCCTTCGTCTGGAAACGGTTTTCGAAGGGCGCATCCAGAGTGCGTCTGTCGAGCGTGGTCCAGGTGGTGCCGTCGGCGGAACCGGAGAACGTCCGCTCCTGCGGGTCGCGCTGCGGTACGTCGTCGGCACTCGTCAGCCGGTAGGACGCGACCGCCGTGGGGGCGGGGAGCTCGACCTGCCACTGCACCTTCGCACCCGGCCCCTCGATGCACCACTTGGTGCTCGGCTCACCGTCGTACGTCTTGTCGACACCCTCCGACGGGGAGCTGCTGTACGGACCTCCGTAAGCCGTGACCTTCGGGCTCGTACGGGGAGCGAAGGTGACGACGACGTCACCGAAGTTGCGGTACGAGCCGAAGCCGGTCATGCCGGTGTCGAAATCGCTGTCCGGCTTGCCCGCCAGGGCGTTGTCGTAGTCGTTGACCCCGCCCCAGAGGCTCTGCTCGTTGAACTGGATGCGCTCCTCGTGGGGATCGGCGAAGAGCATGGCGCCGAGCCGGCCGTTGCCGATGGGCAGGGCCTGCGACTGCCAGTCCGCGGCGGGTACGGAGTAGGTCAGCGCCTCGCGCGACAGGGTGGGCCACCGGAGGGCCCGCGGCGCCCCGGCCTCCGCGGCGACAGCCCGCCCTCCGGGAGACGTGCCGGTCACCCGGGAGAGCAGCGGGGCGAAGGCGAGGCCACCGCCGAACTTGAGAAGGCTGCGTCGCTGCGGTTGGGATTCAGTGACCACGGTGAGATCTCCCAGCCCATTCATCGGCTCTTTCGCGGAGGGAGTGACGCCACGTCGACACATGTCGGGGGGCTCGAACATCGTGACCGCGATATAGATCGGATGTCTAGGGGTGTGCATCACTCGACGACCACCAAGGTCGGCAACTGGCCTGGCCCATCCCGGACTGCGAAAATGAAGGCCAGAGGCACATGGACCCGTCTCACCTGGAGGTACCCGTGAAGATGCTCATCAACGTCCCGGAGACCGTCGTAGCGGACGCACTGCGCGGTCTGGCGGCTGCACACCCGGAGCTGACCGTGGACGTGGAGAACCGGGTGATCGTGCGGCGGGACGCTCCCGTCGCGGGGCAGGTGGGGCTGGTCTCGGGCGGAGGATCGGGCCACGAGCCCTTGCACGGCGGCTTCGTGGGCCCCGGCATGCTGTCGGCGGCCTGCCCTGGCGAGGTGTTCACCTCCCCCGTGCCCGACCAGATGCTGCGCGCGGCCACCGCCGTGGACAGCGGCGCCGGCGTGCTGTTCATCGTGAAGAACTACACCGGTGACGTGCTCAACTTCGACATGGCCGCCGAGCTGGCCGAGGACGAGGGCATCCAGGTCGCGAAGGTACTGGTCAACGACGACGTGGCCGTGACCGACAGCCTGTACACGGCGGGGCGGCGCGGTACGGGCGCGACCCTGTTCGTGGAGAAGATCGCGGGTGCCGCCGCCGCCGAGGGCATGCCGCTGGAGCGGGTCGAGGCCATCGCGCGGCAGGTGAACGAGAGCTCCCGCAGCTTCGGGATCGCACTGAGCGCCTGCAGCACACCGGCGAAGGGCAGCCCCACCTTCGATCTGCCGCCCGGCGAGCTGGAGTTGGGCATCGGCATCCACGGTGAGCCCGGCCGGGAACGGCGCGCCATGATGACCTCCGGGGAGATCGCCGAGGCCGCCGCCGAGGCGGTGGTGGAGGACCTCCAGCCGCGCAATCCGGTGCTGATCCTGGTCAACGGCATGGGCGCCACGCCGCTGCTCGAGCTGTACGGCTTCAACGCGGAGGTACACCGGGTGCTCGCCCAGCGCGGCGTCCCCGTGGCCCGTGTCCTCGTGGGCAACTACGTCACCTCCCTGGACATGGCGGGCGCCTCGCTCACCCTGTGCCAGGTCGACGAAGAGCTGCTGCGGCTGTACGACGCTCCGGTGAGGACCCCGGGTCTGCGCTGGGGTATGTGACGCACAGGGGGTAGAGGATCACCACGTACCTACCAGGCAAGGAGACCCAGTGCTCGACGCCGCATTCTTCCGCCGCTGGATGACGGTGACCGCCGCGTCCGTCGACCGCGAGGCGGAACGGCTCACCGCCCTCGACTCCCCCATCGGGGACGCCGATCACGGCACCAACCTCCAGCGCGGGTTCAGGGCCGTCGCGGCCGCCCTGGAGAAGGAACCCCCCGGCACGCCCGGCGGGGTGCTGACCCTCGCCGGACGCCAGCTGATCTCGACGGTCGGCGGCGCCTCGGGGCCGCTGTACGGGACGCTGCTGCGCCGTACCGGCAAGGCCCTCGGCGATGCCGGTGAGGTCAGTGCGGAGCAGCTGGCCGAAGCCCTGCGGACGGGGGTGGACGCGGTCATGACGCTCGGCGGCGCCGCCCCGGGCGACAAGACCATGATCGACGCGCTGGTGCCCGCCGTGGACGCACTCGGCGACTCGTTCACGGCGGCCCGGACCGCCGCGGAGGAGGGCGCCGTGGCGACGACGCCCCTGCAGGCGCGCAAGGGCCGGGCCAGCTATCTGGGCGAGCGCAGCATCGGCCACCAGGACCCGGGTGCCACGTCGTCGGCGCTGCTGATCGCCGGACTCGCGGAGGCCGCAGGTGAGTGACGAGCAGCTGGTGGGGATCGTGCTGGTGTCGCACAGCGCGGAGGTGGCCGCGTCGGTCGCCGAGCTGGCGAAGGGGCTCGCGGGCGGCGGCACGGTGGTGCCCGTCGCTCCGGCGGGCGGCACCGAGGGCGGCGGGCTCGGCACCAGCTCCGAACTGATCGCCGCGGCGGCCGCGTCCGTCGACCGTGGCGCCGGGGTCGCCGTCCTGACCGACCTGGGCAGCGCCGTGCTCACGGTGAAGGCGCTGCTCGCGGCCGGACCCCTTCCGGGAGATGCTCGACGGCTTCCGCATCGTCGACGAGCACTTCCGCAACGCCCCGGCCGAGGCCAACGCCCCGCTGCTGCTGGG
>NZ_JBEXSH010000636.1:0-5405 GCF_040613555.1 Streptomyces sp. NPDC006265 | reverse complement strand
ACGAACGAGGTGGTGGGGTACTGCCCCTCCTGCCCGTACAACCCGTAGTTTCCGCCCGAGAACGGCTGGGCCTGGGCAGTGGTCGCAAGGAGGCGACGCGGACGCGTCCGACGCGGCCTCGTCGCGCAGCCGCTCGGCCTCCGCCTCGGCCTGCTGCTGGAGCGTACGGATCCGCTCGGCGGCCTCGGCGCGCAGCCGCTCGGTCTCCTCGGCGGCCTCGCGGCGGATCCGCGCGGCCTCCTCACGGGCGTCCGACAGCGCCTGCTCGGCGGCCGTCAGCCGCTCCTCGGCCTCGCCCTGAAGCCGCGCCAGTTCCTCGGCGGCCTCCGCGCGACGGGCCTCCATGGCCCGCTCGGTCTCCTCGTGCAGCTCCCGCGCCGCGCGCTCGGCGTCCTCCTTGAGCGCCTCGGCCTGCTCGACGACCTCCTCGCGGTGCCGCTCAGCCTCCTGCCGGGTGCGCTGAAGGGTCTCCTCCGCCTGCCGGCGCAGGGTCGTCGCCCGCTCGATGGCCTCCGTGCGGACCTTCTCGCTGTCCGCCTGGGCCGTCGTGCGCAGCTCGTCCGCGTCCGCCTTGGCCTTGGCGAGCAGCTCCTCGGCGGACTTCGCCGCCTCCTCGATCTGCGCCACGGCCTCCTTGCGGGCCTCGGCGCGGATCTTCTCGCCCTCGTCGACCGCGTCCGCCCGCAGCTGCTCGGCCTCGCCGCGCAGCCGGCGGGCCTCCTCCTGCAGCTCGACCGTCTTGGCGCGGTACTCCTTGGTGTCGTCCTTCGCCGCGCCCTTGAGCTGCTCGGCGATGTCGTGCGCCTCGGCCCGCAGGCGGTCCGCCTCGGCCTCGGCCTCCGAGCGGATCCGCTCGGCCTCCTCGGCCGCGGCCTTGGTGGTCTTCTTGGCGTCCTCCGACGCCTTGTCGAGGACCTCCTCGGCGGTCCTGGCCGCCTTGGACAGCTGGGTCGCGGTCTCCTCGGCGGTGAGCGTGCGGGCCTTCTCGGAGGCCTCCGCGACGATCTTCTCCGCCTCGGCCTTGGCGTCCGCGACGATCTGCTCGGCCTCGGACTTGGTGTTCTCGGCCTCCTTGGTGGCCTCCTCGACCAGCCGGGCGACCTGCTCCTTGGCGGTGCGCGTGCGCGTCTCGTTCGCGGACTCGGCGCTCGCCAGGGCCTTGGCGGCGGCCTCCTCGGCCTCCGTGACCAGCTTCTCCGACTCGGTCTGCGCCTTGCGCAGCGCCTCCTCGGCCTCGGCCATCCGCCGCTCGGCGGCCTTGCTCAGCTCCTGGGCCTCGCGGCGGGCGGACTCCGACTCCGTGACGGTGGACGTGCGCAGCTGCTCGGCGTGGTCGGTGGCCTCCTGGGCCTGCGTGGAGGCGGCGTTGAGCAGGCGCTCGGCGTCCGTGCGGGCACGGCGCAGGATCTGCTCGGCCTCGGCCCGGGCCTCCTCGGCCGCGCCCGTCAGCCGCTGCCGGGCCTCCGTCGTCAGCCGCTCGGCCTCCGCGCGGGCGGTGGCCAGGGCCTGCTCGGCCTCGGCCCGGGACTCCTCCAGCAGCCGGCGGGCCTGCTGCTCGGTGCGGGCCCGCAGCTGCTCGGCCCACGCCACGTTCTCGTTGACGTGCGACTCGACCGTCTGGCGGCGCTCGGACAGCTCCTGGTCCAGCTGCTGGCGGCGGGTCACCGCCTCCTGGTGGAGCTCGGCCTGGAGCCTGGCCGCCTGCTCGGCGTGCTCCTGGAGGATCCGCTGGGTCTGGGCCCGGGCCTCGCTCAGCTCCCGGTCGGCGTCCGCGCGGATCTGGTCGGCCTGCACCTGCGCGTTGCGCAGCAACTGCTCGGCCTGCCAGCCGATGTCGCCCCCCTCGAAGGAGGGCCGGGACATGATGGTGCGCCGCGCCTCGTGCAACTTGGCGCGCAGCACCTCGACCTGGTAGCCGAGGTCCTCGGCGTGCTGGATCGCCTTTTCCCGTTCGGTCTTCAGCCGCTTCATCTCGGCTTCGAACCGAGAGAGGTGGTCGACGTCAGCCGCCGGCTCTCGCTCCTGGCTCTCGTAGCCCCGCACTGCGCGGTCCCATCCGTCCCCTGGTCGCAACTCTTTCCGAACGAGCTCCGTCCATCCGCCGAACGGGGCCCCCGGGGAATGGTGTCAGATCATCGGCGGAGCAGAGGCTGCTGCCCCGACGCTCGTCCCCCGAAACCCGGACCCCGGTGGTCCTGCCGTCGCACGGCGGGACCGCGGTCACCCTGGACAGAGCGGCGACCGCCCCCAACCCTACCGGCCCCTCTGTACGGGGGTCAGTGCTCAGGTGACTCAACAGGCGCCGAAGTGACCAGTTCTGTCAGTACGCCGTGACAGTCCTTGGGATGCAGGAAGGTGATCCGTGACCCCATGGAACCGACTCGCGGCTCTTCGTACAACACGCGTACGCCCTTGCCCTTGATCTCCTCGGCGTCGCCGTCGACGTCTGCCGTACCGAAAGCGATGTGGTGGACGCCCTCGCCGTTCTTCGCCAGCCACTTCGCGACGGTGGAGTCCTCCCGGGTCGGCTCCAGGAGCTGCAGGTACGAGGCGCCGCCGTCGGACGTGTCGTTGATCTTGAGCATGGCCTCGCGCACGCCCTGCTCCTCGTTGACCTCGGAGTGGAACACTTCGAAGCCGTAGGTGGCACGGTAGAACTCGACGGTCTTGTCGAGGTCGAAACAGGCGATTCCGATGTGGTCGATTCGCGTCAGCATGGATTCAGTGCAACGTCCCCGAGGTGGTTACGCAACGTGCGCGCGATCACACCGACGGCCCGATGACGGCACGGAGTGCCACTCAGTACATTCGAAGTAAACCCTCGTTCACTCCTCGGCTGTGCAGCCGGTAAGGGGATCGCAGCTCATGTCTTCTGGAACATCCGAAGCGAACAGCTCGGTGATCGTCGCGGGCGCGCGTACGCCCATGGGGCGGTTGCTCGGATCGCTGAAGTCCTTCTCCGGAGCCGACCTCGGCGGCTTCGCCATCAAGGCCGCCCTCGACCGTGCGGGAATCGGCGGCGACCAGGTGCAGTACGTGATCATGGGCCAGGTGCTCCAGGCCGGGGCGGGGCAGATCCCCGCCCGCCAGGCCGCGGTCAAGGCCGGCATCCCGATGAACGTGCCGGCGCTGACCATCAACAAGGTGTGTCTGTCGGGCCTCGACGCCATCGCGCTCGCCGACCAGCTCATCCGCGCGGGTGAGTTCGACGTCGTCGTCGCCGGTGGCCAGGAGTCCATGACCAACGCTCCGCACCTGCTGCCGAAGTCCCGTGAGGGCTTCAAGTACGGCGCCGTCCAGATGCTCGACTCCATGGCCCACGACGGTCTGACCGACTCCTTCGACGGCGTCGCCATGGGCGAGTCCACGGAGAGGCACAACACCCGCCTGGGCATCGCGCGGCCCGAGCAGGACGAGATCGCCGCGCTGTCGCACCAGCGGGCCGCGGCCGCGCAGAAGAACGGCCTGTTCGAGGCCGAGATCACGCCCGTCGAGATCCCGCAGCGCAAGGGCGACCCGGTGCTGTTCAGCAAGGACGAGGGGATCCGCGGTGACACGACCGCGGAGTCGCTCGGGAAGCTGCGTCCGGCGTTCTCCAAGGACGGCACGATCACGGCCGGTTCCGCCTCGCAGATCTCCGACGGTGCCGCCGCCGTCGTCGTGATGAGCAAGGCCAAGGCGCAGGAGCTCGGCCTGGAGTGGATCGCCGAGATCGGGGCGCACGGCAACGTGGCAGGGCCGGACAACTCGCTGCAGTCGCAGCCGTCCAACGCGATCCTGCACGCGCTGAAGAAGGAGGGCCTTGAGGTCTCGGACCTCGACCTCATCGAGATCAACGAGGCCTTCGCGGCCGTGGCCGTGCAGTCCATGAAGGACCTCGGCGTGTCCACCGAAAAGGTGAATGTCAATGGTGGTGCCATTGCCCTGGGTCACCCGATCGGGATGTCCGGTGCGCGTCTCGTGCTGCACCTCGCGCTGGAGCTGAAGCGGCGCGGCGGTGGCGTGGGCGCGGCCGCGCTGTGCGGTGGCGGCGGGCAGGGTGACGCGCTGATCGTGCGCGTGCCCAAGGCCTGAGTTTCGGTACGTCCCTTATCTGAACGGAGCTGTGATGCAGGACGTCTCCACCCTGGTGGCCCAGGCCAGGGAAGGCCGGCCGCGGGCCGTGGCCCGGCTGATCTCCTTGGTGGAGGGGGCGTCCCCGCAGCTGCGGGAGGTCATGGCGGCGCTCGCGCCGCTGACGGGCGGGGCGTACGTGGTGGGACTGACCGGGTCGCCCGGGGTCGGCAAGTCCACGTCGACCTCGGCGCTGGTCACCGCGTACCGCAAGCAGGACAAGCGGGTCGGCGTGCTCGCCGTCGACCCGTCGTCCCCGTTCTCGGGCGGCGCGCTGCTCGGGGACCGGGTGCGGATGTCGGAGCACGCGTCCGACCCGGGTGTGTACATCCGGTCGATGGCGACGCGCGGGCACCTGGGCGGGCTGGCCTGGTCGGCTCCGCAGGCGATCCGGGTGCTGGACGCCGCCGGCTGCGACGTGATCCTGGTCGAGACGGTGGGCGTGGGGCAGTCGGAGGTGGAGATCGCCTCCCAGGCCGACACGTCCGTGGTGCTGCTCGCGCCGGGGATGGGGGACGGGATCCAGGCGGCCAAGGCCGGGATCCTGGAGATCGGCGACGTGTACGTCGTGAACAAGGCGGACCGGGACGGGGCGGACGCGACGGCTCGCGAGCTGAACCACATGCTGGGGCTGGGGGAGTCCCGTGGGCCGGGTGACTGGCGTCCGCCGATCGTGAAGACGGTCGCCGCGCGGGGTGAGGGCGTCGACGAGGTCGTCGAGGCCCTGGAGAAGCACCGGGCCTGGATGGAGGAGCGGGGCGTCCTGGGGGAGCGGCGGCTGTCGCGGGCGTCGCGGGAGGTGGAGACGATCGCGGTGACGGCGCTGCGGGAGCGGATCGGGGACCTGCACGGCGACCGCCGCCTCGGGGCGCTGGCGGAGCGGATCATCGCGGGCGAGCTGGATCCCTACCGGGCGGCTGACGAGCTGGTGGCCGGGTTGACGGAGGGCTGAGAGGGCCTTCGGTTTCTCGCGGAGTGGGGGCGGGTGGGGGCGTGCGTTTCGCCTTCGCGGTGGGTGTGGGCCGGGGCCGCGCCGGGGGGGTGTCCGTCCTCGGAACGGCGCGATGGGCTCTCACGCCGACTGACTGTTCGTTGACGGGCCAACCGCTGCGGGCGGACACCCCCCGACACGGTCCCTTCTCGCCGTACGCGGGTGCGTGAGCGTCGTGGCGCACCCAGTTGCGGGCCCGCGCCGCCCAGCTGCGGGCATGTGTGCCGCTGGGGGCGGCACGGGTGGGGCGCAGCGGCACTCCGTTCCGCCGGGCTGCTCCCCACCCGGCCTCGGCACCGAC
>NZ_JBEXSH010000635.1:0-5425 GCF_040613555.1 Streptomyces sp. NPDC006265 | reverse complement strand
GTGCAGAGCTGGTCCATCGGCAACGAGGTCCCCGACTCCACCTCCACCGCAGGCCTCGCCATGGCCGACCGGATCATCGGGGCCAGCCGGTTCCGCGGGCCGCACACCCCTTCCCGGCACCCGACCCTTTGACAAGCCCTCAAGGAAAACCAAGGAAGACATGAGCAACGGATCCTTCTCGGCACGGCGGCAGGAAGCCCCGGAGTCCGTCCGCGGCGACGCCTGGCCCGTAGTCCCGCTCGCTGTGGCCCTCTTGCTGCTCCGCTGGCAGGGAGACCAGACCTGGGCGTACGTCACCGCGGCCGTGATCGGCGGCATCGGGCTCCTGGCGGCGCTGATCGGACTCACCGAGTGCGTCAAGGCCGTCCGCCGCGGACTCGCGCCCGGCAAGGTCGTCTGGGTCGTCGTCGTCCTGTTGCTCGCGAGCTTCGGCGTGGTGCAGCAACTGATCGTGGCCTGAGGCGGGTTCGCGGAGATGACCAAGGCGACGATCGAAGTGTCGGGGCTGGCCAAGACGTATGCGAAGAAGCGCGTCGTCGACGGCCTGTCCTTCACCGTGAACCCCGGAACCGTCACTGGCTTCCTCGGCCCGAACGGGGCCGGCAAGTCCACCACCCTGCGCATGCTGCTCGGGCTCACCCGGCCCGACGCCGGGACCGCGCTCATCGGAGGGCGCGGCTACCACGAGCATCCCGAACCCCTCCGGGTCGTCGGAGCGTTGATGGACGCCCGCTGGGCCCACCCCAAGCGTTCCGCCCGCGCTCATCTGATCTGGCTGGCCCGCAGCAACGGGATTCCCGTGCGACGGGTGGACGAGGTGCTCACGCAGGTCGGTCTCACCGACGTGGAGGGCAATCGGGTCGGCGGGTTCTCGCTCGGCATGGCGCAGCGCCTCGGGCTGGCGGGCGCACTGCTGGGCGATCCGGGCGTCCTCGTCCTCGACGAACCCGCCAACGGCCTCGATCCCGAGGGCATCGCCTGGATGCGGGGACTGCTGCGCGCGCTGGCGGGCGAAGGCCGCACCGTCTTCGTCTCGAGCCATCTGCTTGCCGAGATGGCGCAGTTGGCGGACGACGTGGTGATGATCGGGCGCGGGAAACTGATCACCCAGGGCTCCGTCACGGACCTCACCTCCCTCAGCTCCACCGAGGAGGTGCTGGTACGGGCCGAGGAGCCCGAGCGGCTGCGCGACCTGGTCCTGGAGCACGGCGCGACCGTCGTCGAGGGACCCGAGCGCGCCGAGGCGCTGCTCGTCTCCGGGATGAGCAGCGAGGACATCGGCAGGGCGGCGGCCCGGGCCGGACTGGTCCTGTTCGAACTGGCGCCGCGCCGCCGCACAGTTGAGGACGCCTATCTGAAGCTCACGGCCGATTCGGTCGAGTACCGGGGCTCCGTGCGGCAACCGATGGAAGGGAGCCGGGCATGAGCACGGCCGTACTGCGGACGGAAGTAGACAAGCTGCGGTCGCTGGCCTCGACGTGGTGGTTCCTCGGGATCACGGCCGCGGTGTCGCTGGCCCTGAGCGGCTTCGGGGTGCGGGAGACGGCGGAAGGACAGGAGCCGGGCATCGCCGACGTCCTGACGGGACCGGCCTTCGCCCAGTTGCTCATCATGGTCTTCGCCGCCCGTTCGGCCACCATGGAGTTCCGCACGGGCACGATCTGGGCCTCCCGTCTGGCCGTGCCGTCCTGGTACCGGCTGCTGGCGGGCAAGGCGGCGGTCGTCGCCGGGCTCGCCGCACTCGCCGGGGCGGCCCTCATGGCCGGTGGCCTCGCCGTGGCGGCACTGGCGGAGCCCACCGCGCGGCTCACCCCGGACTCCGGACTCGACTGGCGCCAGCTCCTCACGGTCCCCGTGGCGTTCGCGATCACCGCGGTCATCGGTCTCGCGGTCGGGCTGCTGCTCAAGAGCGGAGGCGCGACCGTGGCGGTCGTGCTGGTGTGGTCCCTGGTGGCCGAGCCCGCGCTGGGCGCCGCGGGCGAATGGCTGCTCAGCGTCGACATCGGTGCCTGGCTGCCCTTCATCGCACTCAGCGACTTCCAGGGACAGCCCGGCGGAATGCCGTTCCCCGGCGGTCCCTACGCGGCGGGTCTCTACGTCACCGTCCTCGCCGTCGGGCTGCTGACGGCGGCGATCCGGCTCCAGGACCGCCGGGAACCCTGAACGCACCGGAGACCCCGGGAGGGGAACCGCGCCGACCCCCCGGACGCGGCTCCCTCCCGGCCCGGTCCGCGCGGCGGTGTCGGAAGTCCCGGTGAATCGTTGGTCGAATGGGTTGGCCAGAGCTTGGACACTGCCTACCATCGATCATCGCAAGACCTTGTGCACCGTCGCACAATCTCCTCGGGAGGTTTCCTTGCACCGCCGCCGTCGCACCGCGTTCGTCCTCACCGCCGCGATCGCCGCCGCGGCGCCCCTTCTCACCGCCTGCGGGAACGACGCGCATCCCGGCGCGGCAGCCGTGGTGGGCGGCCAGCGGATCACCGTCTCCCAGCTGGACGAGAGGGTCGGCGAGGTTCGCGCGGCCCAGCGGGCGGCCGTGCAGGACGAGGCGCAGTACCAGCAGGCCATCGCCAGAACCGGCACCCTCACCCGCGACACCCTGCACACCATGGTCCTGGACCGGGTGCTGCACCGCGCCGCCGAGAACGCCGGAGTGACCGTCTCCCGCAAGGAGATCCAGTCGATGCGGTCCGCCCTGGAACAGCAGGCCGGCGGTCCGAAGGCGCTGGAGACGACCTGGCTCCAGCAGTACGGCATCCCGCCGCAGCGCCTCGACGACAACCTCCGGCTCCAGCTGGAGGCCCAGAAGCTCGCCGAGAAGCTCGGCACCAACACCGACCGTCCCGAGTTCTGGAAGGCCCTCTCCGACGCCTCCAAGGACCTGAACGTCGACCTCAACCCGCGCTACGGCACCTGGGACGTCCAGAAGAGCAGCCGCGCCGACGCCAAGACGCCTTGGGTGCGGGACGTCACGGCGGCACAGACGCAGCAGGGCATGTAGGACGCCACGCCCGGCCCTCGGGCCCTGTGGACACCTGACCTCCGGGACCTGTGGACAACCCGGGCCTCAGGGTCCTGTGGCAACCCGGGCCTCAGGCCCTGTGGACAACTTCGGGCGCTGTCGGCGGCGTGGGATAGCTTCGAACCGTGAACGCCAACAGCCCCGAAGCCACCCCGGGCCCCGAGCGGACCGCCCCCGACGCGGCCGCCGCCCCCGGCCGCATCGTCCTGCTCACCACCAGCCACCGCGTCGCCCCCGGCCTGCTCTCCTGGCCCGCCTGGCAGGCACTGCACGCGGCCGACCGGGTGCTGTGCGCGGACGGCACGCACCCGCAGCTGCCGTATCTGCGCGAGGCGGGGATCCCCGTCGCCGAGGCGTCCCCGACCGCCCAGGAGCTGGTCGACGCCTGCGTCGGCGGACACACGCTGGTCGTGGTCGCGACCGGCCAGGGCGAACCGGTCCTCACGGACGGCCTGGCCCGCCTCACCGGCACCGGCCGTGTCGCCATGCCCGAGCTGGAGCTGCTGCCCGCCTCCTACGACCTGCCGGGCGCCCGGCTCCTCGACCTCGTCCAGGTCATGGACCGCATCCGCGCCGAATGCCCCTGGTCCTCCCGGCAGACCCACGAGGGCCTGGCCAAGTACGGCATCGAGGAGGCGTACGAACTCGTCGAGGCGATCGAGGAGGGCGACCGCGACGAACTGCGCGAGGAGCTCGGCGACGTCCTCCTCCAGGTCGTCTTCCACGCCCGCATCGCCGAGGAAGGCCGACCTGAGGACGGCGAGGAGCCCTTCTCCATCGACGACGTGGCCGGCGGCATCGTCGCCAAGCTGATCCACCGCCATCCGCATGTCTTCGGCGACGCGACCGCCACCACCCCGGAGGAGGTCAAGGAGCACTGGCTGCGCACCAAGGCGGTCGAAAAGCAGCGCACCTCGATCACCGAGGGCATCCCCCTCGGCCAGCCCGGCCTGGCCCTCGCCGCCAAACTGGCCTCCCGCGTCCGCACGGCGAACCTGGACATACCCCTCCCGCCCGTCGAGGGCATCGGCTACGACCTCCTGGCTCTGGCCGTCCGCGCCGAGTCGGAGGGCGTCGACCCGGAGGCGGCCCTGAGAGCGGCGGCCCGCGCGTACCGGGACGCGATCAGAGACGCCGAGGGCTGAGCGACCCGGGGACGAAGACGTGGGCTCCCGGGAGCCAGGAACCAGGAGCCGAAGGCTGGGAGCCGGGAGGCCGGAATCCGGAAGCCGGGCCCACGGAACAGCTCCAGAGGAGCCCAGCCCAGCCGCAACCGAGGCAGGGGCGCTCCCGGAGGCCGGATACCGTCGAGGCGTGACCGACCAGCCCCAGCCCAGCACACGCGCGACCGCTCCCGACCTCTTCACCTGGGAGTTCGCGAGCGACCCCTACCCCGCCTACGCCTGGCTCCGCGAGCACAGCCCCGTCCACAAGACGCGGCTCCCCAGCGGTGTGGAGGCCTGGCTGGTCACGCGGTACGCCGACGCCAAGCAGACGCTCGCCGACCACCGGCTCTCCAAGAACCCCGCGCATCACGACGAACCGGCGCACGCCAAGGGCAAGACCGGGATCCCCGGGGAGCGCAAGGCCGAGCTGATGACGCATCTGCTCAACATCGACCCGCCGGACCACACCCGGCTGCGGCGGCTGGTGTCCAAGGCGTTCACGCCCCGCCGGGTCGCTGAGTTCGCGCCGCGGGTGCAGGAGCTCACCGACACCCTCATCGACGGGTTCGCGGGGAAGGGGTCCGCCGACCTGATCCACGAGTTCGCGTTCCCGCTCCCCATCTACGCCATCTGTGACCTGCTCGGCGTCCCGCGCGAGGACCAGGACGACTTCCGCGACTGGGCGGGCATGATGATCCGTCACCAGGGCGGTCCCAGGGGCGGCGTCGCGCGGTCCGTGAAGAAGATGCGCGGCTACCTCGCCGACCTCATCCACCGCAAGCGGGAGGCGCTGCCCGCCGAAGCCGCCCCCGGTGAGGACCTCATCTCCGGTCTCATCCGCGCCTCCGACCACGGCGAGCACCTCACCGAGAACGAGGCGGCGGCCATGGCCTTCATCCTGCTGTTCGCCGGTTTCGAGACGACCGTGAACCTGATCGGCAACGGCACCTACGCCCTGCTCACCCACCCCGAGCAGCGCGCACGGCTCCAGGCGTCGCTCGCCGCCGGGGAGACCGGCCTCCTGGAGGCCGGCGTCGAGGAACTCCTCCGCTACGACGGCCCGGTCGAACTCGCCACCTGGCGCTTCGCCACGCAGCCCCTCACCCTCGGCGGACAGCGCATCGAGGCCGGCGACCCCGTCCTCGTCGTCCTGGCCGCCGCGGACCGGGACCCGGAGCGGTTCGCCGATCCGGACGTGCTGGACCTCTCCCGTCGCGACAACCAGCACCTCGGG